>JAFMCH010000082.1 GCA_017857875.1 Actinomycetota bacterium
ACGTCGCCGGCCAAGGCAAGAACCATGCCGATACCAGCGGCCGCACCGTTGACCGCCATCACAACCGGACAGGACAATTCCATCGCGATCGTGGGCAGGTCATCTGAGCTCTGTGCGCGCACGAAGTCATCGAGTGCATCGGAGCCCTCAGCCAGTATGGATAGGTCCGCACCCGCACAAAAGCCGCGGCCGTTGCCGGTCACTACAACGACGCGCACCTGCGGATCAGCATCGGCTGCACGCAAAGCTGCCGCGTAGTCACGACCCATGCGTGGCAGGATCGCATTGAGTCGCTCAGGTCGATTTAGCCGAATGACACAGATGCCATCGACGACCTCATATTGGATTAGGTCGTCGACTTCACTGTCGTGACGCGTCTCAAGACCATCAGGTGCCGTCATGTGAGAACCGTACGACTACTTCTCGTACGGGTCGATACCAAGCAAGGTTTCGTCCTCGGCCGTCAGTTCGCTGCCCTCGCGGTCAAATGGATCAACAAAGGGATCAGCATCGGCAGCGAGATCACCGACGTAATCATCTCCGAGTTCATTGTCGTCACCGATGATGTGCATCGCCGCCTGTTCGGCGGGGATGAGCGGTGCCGGGCTCAATCCACCTGCGTGCATCGGATCGTCACTGGAGTCCTCTGCGTCCTCGGCCGCTAATACGTCTTCAGTGTCCTCGAGCGGATACAGCAGGCCGTCCAATGAACCTTCACCGTCCGTGGTCCCGCGTAAGCCTGATCTGATGGCCTCGGCCTCCATGACCATGCTGAGGCGCTCGGCTTGATCGGCTGCGTCACCGGCCACATCAGAAACGTCTTGGGTTGCGCGGGCAACCGCCTCGGGCGAGCTGTCGCTGTCACTCATGATGATCTCCTTTGATCAGCCGGACATTCATAGTCTATGCCCGAATCCTTGGTGTCCGGCTGAAGCGTTGCTACGGTGTCAGCATGTCTGATCAGAGCACTAACTCCCAAAAGTCCGGCCCGAGCACTATTCGAACGGTGATCATCGTGCTAGTCCTGGTTGCCGCTGCTCTGCTTTTCATTTTCAATCGCGAATCGGTGGACATGTGGTTGTTCGGCTTTAACGTAACTTTGCCGCTGTTCCTTCTGCTGATCGTCACGTTCATTTTGGGGATGTTTCTTGGCGGCGCGGTACGCAGTGGATTGCGCAAACTTCGCGGAAAAGAAGAGAAAGTTCGCTAGGGCTTGCGTCAAGTGATCATGCCGTCTCGCGCGCCCGCAGAGCCGACATCACCCCTGCGGTCCAGCGGCTCCAGGCTGGGTCTGGGAGCCATGCGGAAGGATGCCCTGTGTCCTGGAACTCGTCGGTTCCATCGCGCCATGCGCGGAAGCTTGAACCGACGTTTCGAATCATCAGCGAGTAGGCATCGACCGGAGCAAATGACTCAATGATCGGCACGCCATTGGCCTGGTTTGGGATCCACGTCAGTGTGCTGTGCTGCTTATATGAAGTGAAAGACTCTTGATCCAAGGATATTGCGCCACCGGTGCCTGTCACGACAAAAAACTGGTGCGGAATATCAATAAAGGATGACTCGACTGACATTGATACTCCAGCAATGTCCAGCAAGGCAACAGTGCGTAAGTCAACGCCGTTCGCGGATTTTTCGCGCTCAATATTTGCCACGCTCAGTGCCGTGTCAACAAGCGCCTCGGGTAATGAAGTGGTGGCGCTGAGAGCCGCAGCAGCTGCGGTCAATGGGTAACAACCGACGTCGAGCATCGAGCCACCCCCGCGGTCGGGGTCGAGACGGTAGTTGTCTTCAGGTACGCCGTTAAATGCGAATGTGCCGCGGATAGACGTAATGTCTTCGATTGCGCCCTGCCGCAGTAACTCTAGGAGACGCTGCGTACGTGGGTGCCAAAGATTCCAGACTGCCTCAACCAATGGCACGCCCTGCGCTTCAGCCTGATTCATGACACGCTCGGTCGTACCTGAATCCAACGTAAGTGGCTTTTCGCACAAGACGGGCTTTCCTGCGCCGAGCGCTCGAGTGATCCACTCTTCGTGGCCGCCGTTGTCTAACGCGATGTAGACCGCATCAACATCGGGATCGTCGAGTATGGATTGATACTCGGTGTAGACGGGTCCGGCAGGGCGAAGTGCTGCTGCACGCTGAGCTGATCGTGCAGCGACAGCGTAGAGCTGGGCGTTATTCGTGTCGTGCATCGCAGGGGCGATAGCTTGACGGCTGATCCAGCCGGCGCCAAGTATTCCCCAGCGAACCGGACTCACGCGGGCGAAACCGGTCGTCCATCTTTGACGGCTGAGGCCTCGGCAGCCTCAAGCATCGCCACAACACGGCGCGACTGATCTGCGTTGACCTGCATGGGGAATCCGTGTTGAAGATACGCGGCAAGTTCAGCATGAAATGCAAACGGCGAGGGTGACACACCCGGCACTACGCTGACTCGTCCGTCTTCGGCGAATAATCGAATGACCGGGGGTGAATCAGCCGCGGCCAGCACATCCTCCGACAACGTGCCAATGGCCGATCGCGACAACACACTCTCGTGGCGCCAATCGCCAATGATTCCACCCTTTGTACCGGTGAGGTACCAACGAGGTTTCAAGGCTGCGGCTAGATCGGAGTACACAAAAGTTGCTTCGCGACCATCCGAGTAGTGCAGGGTCATCCGAGCATGATCAGCATTCGTGACGTCATGCCACCGACGCTTGTGATTCATGGCCGTCACGTACTCGATGTCGCCGGGCATGAGTTGAAGAATTTGGTCGACGACATGTGAACCCCAGTCGAACAGCGCCCCGCCGGATACATCCTGGTCTGAGTGCCAGTAGTTGCAGGGATGCTGGTGAGTGCCGACGAAGGATTCCAGGTGGAACACGTCACCCAGATCATCACTGGAGATGAGTTGGGCGATGGCAAGGAAATCCGGATCGTAACGCCGGTTTTGATAGACGACCGCGAGCAGATTCAACTGCTGAGCACGGTCAATCACCGCATCGCATTCGGCCGAGGTCAAGGCCATCGGTTTCTCCAACACCACATGTTTACCGGCGTTGAGCACCCGCAGGGCCCAGTCAGCATGAGTGCTGGGAGGGGTGGATACAACGATCAGATCGACATCGTCGGCGGTCACGAGACGTTCCGGGTCAACGGTAACGCGAACACCGGGCGTGAACTGCTCTGCGGCGTCTAGGCGGGCCGATTGCGTATCGCAAACCATGGCAAGTTCGAGACCGGGCACAGCGTTTATGGCCGCGGCATGCTCATGGCCTATGGCGCCATACCCCAGCAGGCCCACGCGAACGGCCGGCGCGATATTTCGATGGCTTACCTGGTGGAGGAGACGGTGAATCAGACGCAGAAATGCAGGCCTCTCCCAGGTGGTGGGGAGAACGCCAGTCGCCAGCACAGTCCCGAGTTGACCGGGGGCGCTGGCCGCTACGGGTAGATCGCGGTAACCAATATTTGCTGTGATGAGGGGTGTGTCAGATGCATAATGCCTCGGCATTGCTAAAAGCTGGTCGTGAATGACGACATCGTGCTGTTCGCCGATCGCACCAGCGCGCAGGCGAATATCGTGGGTTGGTGATGTCTGCCCGTCCCCGGCGACACCCGGCCCGACAAACAGCACCGGTCCGGTGAGATCCACGTCGCGGTGATTCGCAAAGGACCACTCAGCAAGCGATTCATCGGTGTCCAACACAACGAGCGTTACGTCGGGCGCATCGTCGACGACATCGACGCCGGCGGCATTGCGCCATGGTGCTTGTTCGATGGCTTGGACGAGCGGGAAGTGCGGACGGTCAGACCAGATTCGCAATCGTGTCACGCAGATACCCTAGGCGAGGGCGGCTCGGTCCGCCATTACGACGGAGTTTACTGTGTTGACGCGGCCTGCTGGTATGTGCCGATCACCGGCGAGTAGTTGCGCCAGAGCCCACTGCTTCTCCGATCCGGTCACCAACCACATACGTTGGCGGGCGCTATTGAGCACGGGATAGGTCAGCGTCATGCGGTAGTGCCCTTGATAGGGATGCTCGGTGCGGGCAACGAGGCGGTCGGTGACGGTCAAAACTCTGTCTTCGGGCACCAGCGACGCCGTGTGGCCATCCGGACCGAGCCCCAAATGAATGATGTCGAAGGCTTCAGGCAACAGCTGGCTGTAGTCGGCCATTGCTTGATCCAGATCGTCAGCGTTGACCGGCATAGGAACAATGGTGGCCGGAATTCCCGCTAGTGCTTGACGCAGGTGCACCAGGTTGCGCGCTGGATCATCAGCTGGAGCTATGCGTTCATCTACCTGGTAGATCGATGTGCTAGCCCAGGGCATCTCCATCTCGGACAGATGTCCAAGCATGACCCAGGGGGTGCGTCCACCGCTGAGCGCGCAGTAGCAGTGACCGCGCTCGGCTACGGCCGCGCGAGCCAGTTGGGCTACATAGGCGGCTCCGGCGCGAGCAACGTCATCGTCACTAGCGTGTTCGTCCACCCGCAATGAGTCGGCGGCACTAGCCGCGGAAGTCACGAGGATGCGGGCTTTTCGTCGTGTCCACCGAATTCCGATCGCATGGCTGACATGACCTTCCCGGTGAATTGGCCAAGGTCACGAGACTCAAACCGAGCAAACAGCGCTGACGTGATCGTTTCGGCAGGAACGCCTTCCTCGACCGCGGCCAACACTGTCCAGCGGCCCTCACCCGAGTCAGATACCCGACCCGTGAATTCGTCGAGCTCGGGGGAGCGGGCTAGGGCTCCGGCGGTGAGGTCCATGAGCCAGGAGCCGATGACCGAACCGCGCCGCCACACCTCGGCAACTTCCGGGATGTCGATTTCATACTGGTAGTACTGCGGATCCCGAAGCGGTGTGGTCTCTGCATCGACCTCTTGGGTATGCAGTCCGGCATCAGCGTGCTTGATGATGCTCAAGCCCTCGGCGATCGCCGCCATCATGCCGTACTCAACGCCGTTGTGAACCATCTTCACGAAGTGCCCGGCGCCTGAGGGGCCGCAGTGAAGGTAGCCGTCTTGGGCTGTCTTGCCTGAATCTTGACGGTTCGGGGTGGGCTCGGCGGTGCCTTGGCCGGGAGCGATGGTCCGCCAAATCGGATCGAGGTGGGTGACCTGTTCGGTTTCCCCGCCGATCATCAGGCAGTAGCCGCGCTCCAAGCCCCAAACGCCGCCGCTGGTGCCGCAGTCGATGTAGTGCAGTCCTTTGGGCTTGAGTGCAGCCGCGCGGTCAATATCGTCGCGGTAATAAGAGTTTCCCCCGTCGATAATCATGTCGCCGGGGGCTGCAAGCTCGGCAATCTCATCAAGGATCTTGCCGGTGATGCCCGCGGGGAGCATCATCCAAATGGCGCGTGGTCCAGATAGTTTCGACATGAAATCTGCGAGCGAGCTCGATCCCGTCGCACCTTCGGCGACCAATGCAGCAACGGCGTCTGCGTCCACGTCGAACACGACGCAATGATGACCGTCGCGCATGAGTCGTCGGACGATGTTCGCGCCCATACGGCCTAGGCCGACCATGCCAAGCTGCATCGGGTGTGTGGTGGTCATTAGGGAGTCCTCTCGGGGTTATTCGGCGGCGTTCTTGAGCGCACGATAACGGTTGATGAGTGCGTTAGTGGATGGATCATGAGTCAAGCGAGGTTGTTCGGGTGATTCCAACTCGGGAATGATCGCCTGGGCAAGTACTTTGCCGAGTTCAACACCCCACTGGTCGAATGAATCGATGCCCCAAATCGAGCCCTGGGTGAACACGCTGTGTTCGTACAGGGCGACGAGGGTGCCCAGCCGATATGGGGTGAGCATCTCGGCCAAGAGGACCGTGCTCGGACGGTTGCCAGGCATCACCTTGTGCGGTACTACGTCAGCGGCAGTGCCCTCGGCAGCAATCTCAGCCGCCGTCTTGCCGAATGCCAGCGCCTGCGCCTGGGCAAAAATATTTGACATCAAGATGTCGTGATGATTACCAAGCGGCGTAGGGGTGCGACCGAATCCGATGAAGTCGACAGGAATGAGCGTCGTGCCCTGATGAATGAGCTGGTAGAAACTGTGCTGTCCGTTGGTGCCCGGCTCACCCCAGTAGATCAACCCAGTATCGGTCTCAACTGTCGACCCGTCGAGACGGACGTGCTTACCGTTTGACTCCATCGTGAGTTGCTGCAAATAGGCCGGAAATCTCTTGAGGTACTGGCTGTAGGGCAGCACCGCGATTGTCTGGGTGTGAAAGAAGTTTCGATACCAGACCGCAAGGAGACCCATGATCACCGGAAGGTTTTCCGCGAAAGGTGCGGTGCGGAAGTGCTCGTCCATGTCATGGAATCCGCGCAGCATGTCGTTGAATTGTTTCGGTCCGATAGCGATCATCGTGGACAGTCCGATCGCGGAGTCCATCGAATAGCGTCCGCCAACCCAATCCCAAAAACCAAACATATTCTGCGTATCGATGCCGAACTCCGTCACCTTCGCGGCATTGGTCGACACAGCGACACAGTGGCGAGAGATGACATCGCTCTCGGTCTGTCCTGATGCCGGTGTATGCAGGGTAGAAAGCAGCCAGTGTCTGGCGCTGCGGGCATTCGTCATGGTCTCGAGGGTGGTGAAGGTCTTGCTAGCAATGATGAACAGCGTTTCTGCTGGCTCGAGATCACGTGTGGCTTCCACGAAGTCTGCACTATCGACATTGGAGACGAAACGAAATGTGAGGTCGCGATCGCTGTAGGCCCGTAGTGCTTCATAGGCCATCACGGGTCCGAGATCAGATCCACCGATGCCTATATTCACGACGTTACGAATGCGTTCACCGGTGATGCCCTTCCACTCACCCGATCGAATGGTGCGTGCGAACGCACCCATGTGGGTGAGGACCTCATGCACCTCATCGGTCACGTTGACCCCGTCGACCATGAGGGTCGACCCCGCGGGTGCGCGTAAGGCGACGTGTAGAACGCTGCGGTCTTCGGAAGTGTTGATGCGCTCGCCTAGAAACATTTGATCAATGTGCGTGCGCAGACCAGATTCAGTCGCCAGTTGCACCAGATGCGACATGATCGAGGTCGTGACGAGATTCTTGGAGTAATCAGCGAAGATGCCACAAGCCTCAATGCTGAATTCCTCGGGTCGCTGCGGGTCATCAGCGAATAGTTGGCGAAGCGTTGTCGATGACATCTGTTCGCGATCACTGGTGAGTTCATTCCAGGCAGCCATGGTCAGCGGTGACCGGCCGACGGCGGGGTCTAGAGACATTGGGGCAGTCCTTAGGGGTAAACGAATAGGCAGGCTGATCTTGGCATGCTTCACCAAACGGTCGTAGGAGACCGGCGCATTCGCCGTCTGTTTGCTTCACACGGCAAAGGGTGAACGCAAGATGAGCACGATGGTGTCCGAGGGGGGACTTGAACCCCCACGCCCGATAAAGGGCACTAGCACCTCAAGCTAGCGCGTCTGCCTATTCCGCCACCCGGACGAGTGAAGCTGGCGATGACCAGCCGGGAAAGAGTAGCAACTGACCCTTGGGGGATTTTCGCCGATAGGCCAGGATGGTCACATGACACCCGCCGAACCGAGTATGGCTGAGCACGATGTCGATCCCGCGCAGGATGTGGTGGCGATTTTGCGGGCCCTGATTCGCATCGATACGTCCAATGATGGAACCGACTCGGGGCCAGGGGAGATCCTTGCAGCCGAGTACGTGGCTCAGTTACTTCGCGAGGTGGGCTATGACCCCGAACTCATCACGACCACGTCGAGCAGGCGCGCCGCGGTCGCGTTGCGAATCCCGGGCGTCGATCCAGAGCGACCCGCCTTGTTGGTGCACGGACACCTCGATGTGGTGCCTGCGGTAGCCGCGGACTGGTCGGTGCCCCCCTTCACGGCCGAGGTGGTGGACGACATGGTGTGGGGTCGCGGTGCCGTGGACATGAAAGACACCGATGCGATGTTCCTGGCTATCTTCCGGCACTGGGCT
>JAFMCH010000083.1 GCA_017857875.1 Actinomycetota bacterium
TCATGGTCGTTATCGCTTTCTGACTACGTAGCTGGCGGGACGGGCTCTGTCAGTGGTGCATCCTGGCTGAAACAACAAACCCCCCGACCCGGATGGGCTCGGAGGGTGCGCGCGGGGTGAGTAATGGGCTCAGCCAGCGCGCTCACTAACTACAATGACAGGACGGCTGCAGACGGTCATCGTGAACATGGCCCTACCGTACCGCATGATTGCCCCTACCGACTCCCCACTAGTCGCAAACGGCCCCTTTCGAGGCTGATCCGACGAGCTTGGTGTACTTCGCCAGCACTCCGCGGGTGTAGCGCGGCGGCAGCGGCACGAACTGCTCGGCCCTGCGGGTGAGTTCTTCGGAGTCAACCAATAGGTCAAGCTGGCGGGTCGTCAGGTCGATACTGATCCGGTCGCCGTCACGGATCAATGCGATTGGTCCACCGTCTGTCGCCTCCGGTGCCACATGCCCCACACAGAGCCCGGTGGTTCCGCCGGAAAATCGACCATCGGTGATCAGCAGGACATCCTTCCCGAGTCCGGCGCCCTTGATGGCCCCGGTCACCATGAGCATCTCGCGCATACCCGGGCCTCCCTTGGGCCCCTCGTATCGAATGACTACTACGTCGCCGGCTGCAATGGTGCCATCCTCGACCGCAGCCATCGCGGCTTGTTCGCGCTCGAAAACCCGAGCCCTACCCTCAAACTGCTGAACGGGCACGCCAGCGTTCTTGACCACCGCCCCCTCGGGTGCGAGGGTGCCACGCAACATCGTGATGCCTCCGTGGGTATCCAGCGGACTCGCCGCGGCCCGCAGGATGTCTCCGTCTGGGTCGGGCGGGTCGATGTCTGCAAGATTTTCAGCGACCGTACGACCGGTTACGGTCAAACAGTCTCCATGCAGCAATCCCGCGTCAAGCAGAGCTCGCATGACTACCGGTACACCACCGACGCGATCTACATCACTCATGACGTAGCGCCCAAAAGGCTTGACATCAGCCAACAACGGAACACGCGAGCCGATCCTATGGAAATCATCCATCGCTAACTCAACGTGCGCCTCGTGGGCGATCGCAAGCAGGTGCAACACGGCATTCGTCGAGCCACCGAAAGCCATCAACACAGCGATGGCGTTCTCTAACGCCTGCTTGGTGATGATGTCCCGCGTCGTGATGCCCTGTCGGATCAGTTCGACGACAGCCTCACCAGACCGTCGCGCTGACACATCGCGTCGACGGTCAACCGCAGGCGGTGCGGCCGAACCTGGGAGCGACATGCCCATTGCCTCAGCAGCGCTAGCCATGGTGTTGGCCGTATACATGCCGCCACAAGCGCCCTCCCCGGGGCAGATCGCACGCTCAATGCGATCGACATCCTCGCGACTCATCAACCCTCGCGAGCAGGCACCTACTGCCTCGAATGCGTCGATGATCGTCACGTCGCGGTTGCTGCCGTCAGAAAGGGTCACATTGCCCGGCAGGATTGAGCCGGCATAGACGAACACGCTCGCCAAGTCCAACCGAGCAGAGGCCATGAGCATGCCGGGCAGGCTCTTATCGCAACCAGCGAACGTGACCATGCCATCGAGCCGCTCGGCCTGCATCACCGCCTCGACAGAGTCCGCGATGATCTCGCGACTGACCAGTGAGAAATGCATGCCTTCATGGCCCATAGAAATGCCATCGGATACCGAAATCGTGCCGAACTGCATGGGAAATCCGCCCGCGGCGTGAACTCCCTCTTTGGCCGCAAGCGACAAACGGTCAAGGGATAAGTTGCACGGGGTGATCTCATTCCACGACGATGCAATGCCAATCTGCGGCTTGACGAAGTCATCATCACTCATGCCCACCGCTCGGAGCATTCCGCGGGCGGCGCTTCGTTCTAGGCCATCGGTGACGTCGCGACTGCGGGGCTTGAGATCCGGAGCATCAGGCATATCGCCACTCTAGGACACCACGACAGACACGAGCGGCCGACCTGACTGCCATCGACGAATCTGATCGAGAACGAGGGCACTCATCCTCGGCACGAACGCTGAACTGTTACCGCCCACGTGCGGGCTAATGAGCACGCCTGGTGTCGACCAGAGTGGGTGATCGGGTGGCAACGGTTCTGGATCGGTGACGTCGAGGACTGCCTGAATTCGCCCCGACCTCGTCGCCTCCACCAGCGCATCCGTGTTCACGACAGGTCCGCGGGCTCCGTTGACCAGTACGGCACCGGATTTCATTCGGTCAAGGAAAGCCGAATCCACAAGCCCACGTGTCTGGTCGGTCAGCGGAACAGTGAGTATTACAACATCGGCGGACGGCAGTAAGCGATCAATCGCGGTCCAGTCGTGAACGCCCGATCGTGCGCGTCGCGCCACGGCCGAGATCTGTACCTCAAACCCTGACAGTCGTGCCGCCACAGCCTGACCTACGCCACCAAAACCAACTATCAATACGTGTTTATCAGCAAGTGATTCAAATCGATCAAACATCCACGTGCCCGTGGTCATTGCCCGCGCCATGTCGTCGACGTGACGCAATCGGGCAATAAGCATGCCCACGAGCAATTCGGCTGTGCTCGCATCGTGTACGCCCCCTGCATTGCACAAAGTCACGCCCGCGGGGACATGTCCAATCGCATGATCAAAGCCAGCTGTCGGTAACTGGCATACCTGCAATCGGGGCATCTGCGACATCACTGAAAACTCACTGGTCGGACCAAGATAAGCCGGCACATAGAATGTGACTTCGGCTAGATCAGATACCGACACGTCGCTGATTTGATCGCAGGTGATCAACGGTTCTACGACGTCATCGGCCGACAGGCAGGCCTGGGCAAGTTCGCTGGGCAGCACGATCACAGGGCCTACTCAATCATTTCTGGCATAACTGCTGCGCCGAGGCATACTGGAAATATGTCTATGAAGCCACGTTGGGTAGTCACCCTGATCGCTGCCGCATCGCTATCCCTCGCCGCCTGCGGCCAGGGCGGCACGCCAGCAGCAACACCAACGCCGGTCCCAGTCGACCAACCGCCAGCTGAGGTCACGCTGGCCGGAGTGGTTCAAACAGACCTGGCCGCGCCGTGGGCGGTGGCCTTCACCCCCGATGGCGGCGCCCTCATTACCGAGCGCGATACCGGCCTCGTGCGATACCGATCCGGACAGGGCGAGATCACCGATCTGGGCGTGGTGCCCGAGGTCGTCGCCGAAGGCGAGGGCGGTCTCTTGGGTATTACCTTGGATCCCCGAAACCCCGACATCATGTTCGTCTACATCACCGCGGCAAGCGATAACCGAATTTTGCGAATGCCCTGGTCAACGGTGGGGCTTGGTGACGCCACCGTCATCCTTGATGGCATCGAAAAGGCCACCTTTCACAACGGCGGCAGAATCATCATCGGGCCAGACGGTCACCTTTACGTCGGCACCGGCGATGCCGGTGAGCCAGATATTGCCCAGGATCCAACACGCCTGGCCGGAAAAGTGTTGCGAGTAACGACCGACGGGGAGGTTCCACCCGGCAACCCGATCTCTGATTCGCCAGTGTGGACACTTGGTCATCGCAATGTTCAAGGGCTCGCCTTTGATGCCCAAGGCCAACTATGGGCAAGTGAATTCGGCACCTCCATCGCCGATGAACTCAATGTCTTGACAGCCGGAGGCAACTACGGATGGCCAATACATGAAGGTGCCGCACAAGCACCGGGATTCATCGATCCGGTCGCCCAATGGTCGCCCACGTCACTCGCCTCTCCTAGCGGAATCGCCATTACGACTGACGCGTCGCCTGCTGTCTACGTCGCCTCTTTGCGAGGCGAGGTGCTATGGCAGGTGCCCATTCAAGACGGTCGGGCCGGTGAACCGCGTGCTGTTGAGCTGGGTGATCTAGGACGCTTGCGAACCGTTGATGTCACGCCGCAGGGGAGTCTGTGGCTGACTACCAATAACACAGATGGACGGGGAGAACCGCGGCCCACCGATGACCGAATCGTGGAACTAAAGCTGACTAATTCCTAGGCCTGGTCTATTGCTCCACAACTCGAGCCAAAATCAACTCGCGGACTTTGCCGGCGTCTGCACGCCCGCCCGTTGCTTTCATGACCGCTCCCACGATTGCTCCCGCGGCTGCCACCTTGCCGCCACGGATCTTTTGGGCGACATCCGGCTGAGCGGCAAGCGCATCATCAATGGCAGAAATGAGCGCACCGTCATCTGACACAACGCCCAAACCGCGCGCTTCCACCACCGCGTCGACGCCACCTTCGCCGTTGGCGACTCCGTCAAAAACTTGCCGAGCCAGTTGATCATTCAGTGAGCCATCACTGATCAGCTGCTCCACGCGGGCGATATCCGCTGAGGTCACGGCCAAATCAGCAGGTGCTACGCCACGCTCATTTGCTTGCCGCAGGAGTTCCCCCGCCCACCACTTGCGCGCGGCATCGGGTGTCACGCCGTCATTGACGGCACTCTCCACGATGCCCAAGACACCAGCATTCACTAGAGATTCCATCTCGAGCGGCGAGATCTGCCAAGTATCTGCGAGGCGTGCCCGTCGGAGCGATGGTTGCTCGGGGATCGTCCCGCGCAGTTCCTCGACCCACGCGGGATCGGGCGCGATGGGCACCAAATCAGGCTCGGGAAAGTATCGGTAATCCTCTGCCTCCTCCTTAGACCGACCGGAGGTAGTCGTACCCGTGTCTTCGTGGAAGTGCCGCGTTTCTTGTCGAATCACTCCCCCTCCATCTAGTACCGCCGCCTGACGTTCCACCTCGCTGCGAACAGCGCGCTCCACCGAACGCAGTGAATTGACATTCTTAGTTTCGGTTCGAGTGCCCCAGGGTTCGCCACTGCGATGCAGCGAGACGTTGGCATCGCAACGCAGTGAGCCCTCCTCCATCTTCACATCCGACACGCCTAGGTCGCGCATAATGTCGCGAAGTTCAGCGACGTAGGCCTTAGCAACGGCTGGCGCCAATGCTCGCGTTCCCGTCACGGGTTTGGTCACGATTTCTACCAGCGGAATCCCGGCTCGGTTGTAGTCCACCAGCGAATAGTCCGCGCCGTGAATACGCCCGGTGGCCCCACCTGCATGCGTGAGTTTGCCGGTGTCTTCCTCGAGGTGTACCCGTTCAATTTCGACGCGCACAGTTTCGCTGCCGCCATCGTCGAGCGGTACTACAACGTCCAACCACCCATCCACACAGATCGGCTCGTCGTACTGGCTGATCTGAAAGTTCTTGGGCATGTCCGGGTAGAAATAGTTTTTGCGCGCCATCCGACACCAAGTAGCGATCGAACAGTGCAGCGCTAAGCCCATCCGAATGATCGACTCAACAGCGACCTCATTAATGACCGGCATCGCGCCGGGTAGCGCCAGACACACCGGACACACATGCGTATTGGGGTCGGCCCCGAAGGAGGCTGAACACGAGCAAAACATCTTCGAATTCGTGCCCAGTTCGACATGCACTTCAAGACCGATGACGGGGTCGTATCGGGTCAGCGCTTCGTCGAAACTGACTTTGGTGAGGCCCTTGGCCGCGGTGGAATCGGTCATAGTGCGGGTGCCTCTTCAATCAGTAGATGACCCCAGCGGTCGAATAACGCCCCTTCTAATGCGGCCCCCACCAGATACAGCCGATCATCGGCCATCGGTGGCGCCATCACCTGCAACCCCACCGGTAACCCGTCGGCCTCACTCAGCCCAACGGGCAAAGACAATGCGCAGTTGCCAGCGAGGTTGACCGGGATCGTTGCGATGTCGTTGAGATACATCGCAAGCGGGTCGTCCACCTTTTCGCCCAATCGAAAAGCAGTCGTGGGCGTAGTCGGCGAAATCAGCACGTCAACCTGCTCGAAGGCCCGCGTGAAATCTTGAATAATCAGCGTACGCACCTTCTGCGCCTGACCGTAGTAAGCATCGTAATAACCACTAGACAGCGCGTACGTGCCGAGCATTATGCGCCGTTTAACCTCCGGCCCGAAACCAGCTTCGCGAGTCTCCGACATCACCGATTCGACTCCACCATCCACCTCATCGTTAACTCGCAGGCCGTAACGCATTCCGTCGAACCGCGCGAGGTTACTCGAGCACTCACTTGGCAAAATAAGGTAGTAGGCGCCCAAGGCATAATCGAAATGCGGACAGTCAACTTCAACGACCTCCGCACCCAAATGCGTCAAGATCTCAACCGCTTCGGCGAAACGTTGCCGAACCCCCGGCTGATAGCCGTCTCCGGTCAATTGCTTCACCAATCCGATGCGTAACCCACGCACATCAGCCTTCATCGCGGCACCCACGACATCGGGCACCGGACTCGGGATGGACGTCGAATCGCGTGGATCATGCCCGCCCATGATCGAGTGCAGGTAAGCCGCATCCAAGACGGTTCGGGCACACGGGCCTGCTTGATCCAGGCTGCTAGCCAGGGCAACGAGGCCGTAGCGAGAGACTCCGCCGTATGTGGGCTTGACGCCGACCGTTCCGGTGACTGAAGCCGGCTGACGAATAGACCCGCCGGTGTCGGTGCCGACCGCTAGCGGCGCTTCAAAGGCCGCCACGGCAGCAGCCGAGCCGCCACCTGAACCACCAGGAATCCGGTCGAGATCCCACGGATTTCGGGTCGGGCCGTATGCCGAGTACTCAGTGGAGGAGCCCATCGCGAACTCATCCATATTTGTCTTGCCCAAAATCACGACATCGGCATCGCGCAAGCGCTCAACAATGGTGGCGTCATAGGGGGCGATCCACCCCTCCAAGATGCGCGATCCACAGGTGGTCGGGACACCCTTCATTGCGACAATGTCTTTCAGGGCTAGCGGAACACCGGCTAGCGGCCCAAGCTGTTGGCCAGACGCATGTTTGGCATCCACCGCATCCGCCTGAGCAAGAGCCTCGTCGGCACCCACGTGAAGAAACGCGTGGACACGGTCATCTACCTGCGCGATCCGGTCCAGATGCGCCTGGGTCACCTCCCGCGCCGTCACCTCGCCGGCCTGGATCGCCTCGGCTAGCACTCGAGCGGATTGACGAACCAGATCGGATCCCATCGACGTCACGTTCGGTTACTCCTCATCCAAAATCCGCGGAACCCGAAAGCGATCGTCCTCAATCGCCGGTGCTGCTGCCAACGCCTCATCTCGCGAGAGCCCCAGCTTTGCGATGTCGGGGCGAGTCACATTCACCAGGGGCAACGGATGCGAGGTCGGTTGAATATCGTCGGCGGCCACCTCACCAACGCTGGCCACCGACGTCAAAATCACATCAAGTTGCTGGGCGTAGTGATCAAGTTCGTCGTCGCGCAGACGCAGGCGCGCCAATCGCGCAAGGTGAGCGACCTCGTCTTTCGATATGGCAGCCATGATCGCCATCCTAGGGAGCGGCGGCACCAGCGACGTAAGCCAGTGCCGCCTGCGCTCCTTCGGTCAGCAGTACCGCGAATCCATCGCCGTCAAGGACTGGCACCCCCAGCGCATCGGCCTTCACCCGCTTGCTGCTCGGTTTACCGGAGCTGCTGGCCCCAACGATCAAGAAGTCAGTTCGCTTAGACACCGAACCCGTCACGACTCCCCCACGCTGTTGAACCGCATCAGCCGCCGAATCTCGCGTGTAACCATCTAGAGAGCCAGTAATGACCACGCTCACTCCCTGCAACGGGCCATCCATTGATCGTGAGATGTCTTGACTCATGTGAACCCCGGCGTCTGTCCACTTCTGCACGATCTGTTCATGCCACTCGACGGCAAACCACGCTTGAATCGACTCAGCGATCACAACCCCGACCCCCTCCACCGCGGACAGCGTGTCTAGATCTGCCCCAGCGATGTCGGCGATGCTGGCGAAGTTCTCCGCAAGAGCCCG
>JAFMCH010000084.1 GCA_017857875.1 Actinomycetota bacterium
CGTAGGAACGCACGCGCCTACCGATCAACCACCACAACCAGATAAAAGACACCAAGCCGACCGCGCCCACGATCCATGCAATGAGATTGGGTACCGGTGGAATCAGCCACAGTGCAATGACAATTCCGATTACTGGAATTGCAGCAAGCACAACGACGAGCCGACGTGCTGATATAAGTTTTTCGGAAACAGGCACCCAGTCATCATTTGAGTAAAAAGCAGAGTCGGTATTCACGGCTCCATAATGCCTTGGGTTCTACTTGCCCGGATTCCTACCCACCTCGTAGCGCCAACCCCCTCCCACCTAGCTTGTCGAGTTTGTGATGATGCAGGTCCGGTTCACTTATCGACATGAAATAGGTTTTCCACCACGAACCGCTGGTTCTCAGTTGGAAATGGAATTGGCAGGGAAGGAAATTGTGTCCGTCACTCTCAGCACTACTTCACCGGTGTGGGTCCTAAACCTTGGGGAGGACGAGAATCGGTTTTCGCAACAGTTCCTCTCCGATGTTGATCAGGCATTGACCGCAATCACGGACAGTTCTGAACCTGCAGCCCTGATGATTACGGCGACAGGCAAGTTCTTTTCCAATGGGTTGGATTTGGATTGGCTGGCAGCCAACGCTGGGGAATGGGGCGCGCATGTATCCAGTGTGCAATCTATGTTTGCACGATTGCTCACCTTGCCCGTTCCAACCGTGTGCGCAATCAATGGTCACTGTTTTGCGGCGGGCGCCATGCTCGCTCTGGCTTGTGACTATCGCGTGATGCGTACCGAAAAAGGTTTCTACTCCCTTCCAGCAATTGACATCAAAATCCCGCTCGCTACCGGTATGACTTCCTTGATTCAGGCGAAGCTCACACCTCGCACCGCACTTGATGTGATGACAACAGGCTGGCGCTACGACGCGCAAGCAGCCTTGGCTGCTGGGATTGTGGATTCGATCTGCGATGCGCAGGATTTACATGACACCGCCAACGAAATGGTTGCCAGTCTTGCAGGTAAGGATCGCCGAACACTGGGCACGATCAAATCCACCATTTATCGGAACGTTGTTGCTGATCTGGCGAAGCCAATCTCTTAAGTTCAGGCGCGACCGGTTGTTTTGATTGTGGAAACCCAATGTTCGAGGGCATCAAGACTTAGTTCTCCGGCAGCAACTGCAGAAATGGTTGTGAAAATTTCAACTTGATCTGCCACGAGGTCCCACCCATTGAGGTCGGCAAAGTTGACCGCGCAGACCCAACTTAGACGCTTATTCCCATCTACGAGCGGATAATTGCGATTGATGCCCTCAATGAGTGCTGCGCATTTTCGACTAAAGGTTGTATAAATATCTTCACCGAAAGCGGTGGTACGACACCATTGGTAGCCATAGGTAATTTCAGGGTCTATTGGTCTTGGGCGTGAGTGCCACGCGCACGGCCTTGAAAGCCGGCGTCAGTGACTCAGGGTCAATCTTTCGGTCCACCAGCACGTTCGCTTCCGGGTAGTACATCGCGAGGTTGCCCGAGCGGATGTCGACGATCGCAGTGCGGACATCCATTGAACCTGTGGCGCTGGTGACCCGCACCGGATCACCTTCGTTCAGACCCAGCGAGGCCGCATCTTCCGCGCTCATCATGACGACATCACGGGTGGCGTTACCGCGATACAGATCCTCTTCGTCGTAGACCACCGTGTTGAACTGCCCCTCGGAACGGATCGTCATCAGCGTGTAGCCGTTGTCGAGAACACGCGGCAGGGTGACAAGGTTCAGGTGTGCGCGGTTGTCCTCGGTGGGGAAGCTCTGTTTGTGCAGGACGCGCCCGGTGACCTCGAACTCCTTGCGCGTGGTGCCGATATTCGCGATCGGCTCGTAGCCGGGAACAACGGCGGCGATGGCGGTGCGAAGGGTGTCGTGTGAACGGATCCCCGACCAGTCGAACCGCCCCGGCGGAAGGATGCGCTCTGCCAGATCCGCGAGCACGGCAACTTCTGATCGCATCTCGCCAGCCACGTTGGGATCGCCACCGTCGGACATGCGCACGTAGTTGAACATCGACTCCTGCGTGGTGGCCTGCTGCTCCTCATCTCGCGCGAGGACGGGCAAGATGATCGACACACGTCCGCGCCCTTGAAAGTGACCCTGGTTCAGTTTCGTTGTGAGTGAGACCGTTGTGCCGATCCGACCCAGCGCATCGCCCGCCCACGCGGAATCCGGGTTACTGCCCCAGAGGTTGCCGCCGAGCATGAGTGCGGCGTCGATGGCGCCGTCGTGGGCCGCCTGCATTCCTGCATAGGTGTCGTAGCCGGGTGCAGGATTAGATTCAATGCCGTAGAGCTCGGCGAGTTGCTGCGCGAACGACGCCTTGACGCTGGGGGAGGCACCCATCGAGCCGACACCCTGCACATTTGAGTGACCACGGATCGGCATGAGCCCGCTGCCGGGTCGACCCAGGAAGCCGCGTGCCATCGCCACGTTACCAAGTGCCCGGATGGTGTCGGTTCCGTTCACGTGATGGGTCAGGCCCATCGCCCACATAAAGATCCCGCTGCCTGCCGCGGCGAGCACCTCGACGCCGGCATCGATTTGTTCACGTGGGACACCGCTGCCGGTAATTAACTCTTCCCAGGTGAGCGACTCCGCCTGCTCGCGGACGGCATCCCAGCCCGTTGTGGCAGAGGCCAGAAATGCCTCGTCGGTGGTGCCGGACTCGATGAGTCCCTTTAAGAGTGCGGTGAACAGGTGGATATCGCCACCGATGTGCGGCTGCAAGTAGAGATCGCTCACCTGCGATCCGAGCAGCATGCTGCGTGCGTCGGAAGGCAGGCGGAATCGGCGCAGGCCCAACTCCGACAACGGGTTGATCACGATTACCTTGCCACCGCGCCGGCGTAGGTGAATCAGTTGTGTCATGAGTCGCGGGTGGTTGCTCGCCGGGTTGGCTCCGGCAAGAACCACGAGTTCCGTGCGCGCGATGTCGTCGAGTTCGACGGACGCCGTGCTGCTGCCATACATGCTCGTCAGCGCCACCCCCGACGCATTGTGGCAGTAGTAGGAGCAACTGTTGATGTTGTTTGAGCCGTGGGCACGAGCGATTAGTTGGAGCAGAAAACCGGCCTCGTTGCTGGAGCGTCCGCTGGTGTACCAGAAAGTGCGTGAAGGATCCGTTGCCGCAAACGCTGTGCCAGCTGCATCAAGGGCTTCATCCCAACTCACGCGTCGGTAGTGGGTGTCGCCCTCGCGGCAGATGATCGGGAAGGTTAGCCGGCCCAGTGCCTCCGATTGCGCGCTCGTGAGTTTCGAAAGTGCTACCAAATCGAGTTCATTCAGAGTCTGTTCCGTGATCACCCGACCCATGTCGGCGGCCTGTGCCTGCACCGACTTCTTGCATACCTCGGGAAAGTGGCCGGCTTCGTTGACCATGCCGCCCTGCTGCCCGCCCATCCCAAGAGCACAGGTCTTGCATGCATTGCGACTGCGAAGCCGCCGATACAACTCGAGAGTTCCCACTTCGCGCCCGCGCGCGAAGACGTAACGCATCGCTGCTAGGCCGCCTGCTGCTGATACCCGAGGTTCTCCCATAATCCTTATTCTGGCGTACGTGCGTAGTTATCGTGCCCACATTCAGCTAAGACTGCGCCCGCGACCACTTGCTTCACAGGCATACAACGCCGACTTTCTTCGCCGCTGTGATCAATGCTCTATCGAGTGTTGCGAGCGGGTCGCCAGTAATCATTGCGAGGTGTAGATACGTGGCGTCATAGGTCGAGAGGCTGTGGGTCACCGCGAGGGAAACGATCAACTCAGGATTGCCTTCATCCAATGTCCCGAAGGGTACCGCCATGATGTCGTTGAGAATCATCGCGCTCGTTGCTGAAGAAATGTCTCCTCGTCGCAACCAGGTAGTGACCGCGTTCATCACCTCAAAGCGCCAGAGAGCAGGAACGAGAGCGACGTGGTCATCGAGAAGTGATCTTCGGGCCAACGCATCGGGTGTTGCATCCGCTGCGAACCATTCGAGGGCAATTGAGGCATCGAGAATAAAGGACTTCACTGTCTTCCGGCCTCAATGTCTGCCTTGATGGATGTGCCGGGGGTGAGGGTCACCCGTCGCGTATCCACCTTTTCCCAGAAGGCTGACCAGTCACGGCTTAAGGGCGACTCCGCAACAGGAATGAGTCGCGCAACAGGTCTGCCGTGCTTGGTAATCGTGATCTCCTCACCCTCCTCAACCTTTGCAAGGAGTTCGGAAAGGTGTGTTTTGGCCTCGAATGCACCCACGGTGACGGTCATGTGTGAAGTATAGGATCGATCCAACCAGATGACAACCAGTTTATTTTCTGGCAAATTCCATCAGTACCCCCACCGGAGGAGCATCCGTCGGCGTCGCGTTGGCGAATCCTTGATGTCTCGCCGGATCAGTTTGTCGGATAACTCACGGGAACTGGAATCTCCGGTATTCGATCAACCTTCTCCAGTGAAGTGCTGAATCCAGCGGCAGATCCATCTACGAGCTGTCCGACCTGCACGAGTGTCATCTCGGTGTCTGAGACAAGATTGAATTCTCCACTTCCAATGACCCCAGGGAACTCTGACCCATCGTCATGCTGAGTTTCTGAGTAGAGCTTTTGCGTCTCGGACATGGGACTGGCTACTCCCCATTCTTCAACATGAACGCCTTTGCTTGCGTTCCACCAGATGATTTTCATGACATAAAGGTCAGATTCTGAAGCAAAGAGGGCGCAGACATCCTTGCCGTCCTTCACTTCGACCGACCCAAATCGATCAACTGCTACTCGTGCATGCTCATTGGGTGAGCACCAGATCGTGCCGTATCACCTAACCACATGTTTTTGTGGAAGGGATGTGGAATTGCGCTAGTTGGGTTTGTAGATCTGTGCCAAAGGTCGAGCCACCAGATTTCGGTTGTTATCCCTAGGTACTGACAGCAACTAATTCATTGAGACAGTTGAGAAACTACTTCATCCCACCCTGGTTCAAGGATCGTGATCATGGGTGCGTCACTTGGCAAGGTGAAATTATCGATGAGAACAGCAGGCTCGGTCCCTAGGTTTGCGGCGGTCATCGGAGTATTAGGTGGCATGTAGTAGCACGTTCCAGCGGGAAAGGTTGAAGACTCTTGTCCTTCGACAAAATCGGTGATCGTCCCGGAGATGACGCACGTATGTCCCCCGTATTCATGGACATGGATTGCAACCCGCGTTCCCGGCATGCGAGTTCCGCGGGAAACAAATAGTCGATTGCCCTGCGAATCGATGGTGTCAAGCATGGTTGTCACGTCATGGAGCGGATCAAGTTTTCCCGGGGGAACTGCGCCATTGATCATGCTCACAGGTGCGGTGATTGCCGGACTATCGGGGGAGCTCGGTGAATCTGATTGGGAGGTGGCACTTGAATCGGCACACCCGGTCAGTACAGCTCCCACCAATACCAACACAGCAATACTGAAGTAAGTGCCTGAAGTCTGTGAAAAATGTCTGAGTTTATTAGTTGGGTGCATTAATTAAGCCTAGTTTCATGTAGTCACTCGAAACAGCGACCCGGCGCACGCCAAGCAGATGGGTGCTGAGAGCGACACCAGCAAAAGAACATTACCCCAGAAAAGACGCGCTACTGGCATTAGTCATATTGCGGTCAAGTTACGCGCTCCACATGATTACTTCGTTTAAGAAAAAGTTGTGTTCCAATCGCTTTTGCATCCATTCGTATATGGCCCTACCCCGAGAACTGGTGCTAATTCTGATGGGATCAGCGCCTGAACGGCTTCGTTGGAGTGGAAAGATTTTCCATTGGCGTGTTCGGGGCTCCGACCCCCGTATGTATGTGAATTCCCGAAGATCCAACATACGTCAGAAGCAGGCGAATCGCTGGCTTGATGTTGGTGAAGGGACAGGCCATGCTCGGAGAAATGACGCTTGAGGTTGGTTGAGCGAGGACTCATTTGGCAGCGCAGGAATTGAATCGTGTAGGTCCAGCGATGCAAAATTCCAATTTTGGAACATCAATGTTCGAAGACAAATAATAAATCTTTCAAAGGTCTCACTGAAAGTGCGCGAGATCTATGAGGTGACTCACACTGCTCTGGGGGAAATTCATGGCTATCGGAGGGGCACCATGGTTACGGCGTTGGGGTGGCAAGTCCTAATGTTTGTGCAAGTTCAGGTGGTACGTATCCGGCAAGCAGTGTGCCGGAATCACCTGCTTCAACCGTGGTTATCCGCCGTCCATCAATCAGTGACTGGGCATTAAACCACCCCGTGAACTCCACACCCGTTTTCGTTGGATGCGGAAGGGCAACATCTGCTGACGCACCCGTAGCAACGACAGCACTTGTGACCGTGTTACTGCCCGTAGCGCCGTTGTAGTCAAAAGATACAAAAACTGATCCCGGTGCGACTGGGGAAATAGTCAGAGTGAGAGCAGTGCTCGACCGAGCGGCCACGTATGAGGTGTTCTCAAACTTTGTCGCGGTGAATGTGTACGTACCGGTTGACGGCGTTGTGGCAGTCCCGGACAAGGCGCCCGTATTGGGGTTCAGCGAGATGCCGGCGGGTAACGCGGGATTGACCGTCCATTCATCGGGTGGGTCCGAAGCAGCAAATGTTGCTGCCAACGAGGCCGTGTAGCCACCACCCACGTTCGCAACAGGCAGCGATGACGTTTGAATTTCTATATATGAAATTGAAGCACTAGGCGTTGCGGGACCAGCACCGTAGGTTGAGTAGTTGGTTCCTGGAATCCGAGCGCTGGATGTGTACGACGACCCGCCACCTCCGCCGCTCGCACCTGCCTTGTCAATGTCACCGCCTCCGCCACCACCGCCAAGCCCACCGTAATATCCGGCACCTCCACCACCACCGCCGGCGTCATGGTGGCGGGCATCAGATGCTCGCGAGAACGGCTCGGTCAAGAAAGATGCCGTGACGTCGTATAGCTGGAGGTGTCGCCTTGCGGGCTGCTTTCCGCAGAGACGGGATTTCTTCCACGTCCCACGGGTCATTGAGGCTCCAAGCGTCCTCGTCCAGCCATTCGGGTCGCGGAAGTCGGGCATCAACGAGGGCGGAGTCCGTGACTGCCGCTATTAAGGCGTCGAATCGAGAGTCGCCTGTGTGGCCGGGCGGAGCTATCGCCAAGGCGACGCACGTGGCACGGTCTGCTTCGCGCAGATCGTCGTTGAGCTGGATCACCTCGCGCCAAGCCGAGCGCTCATCATTGGCATCCAGTGCGCGGCGAATTGCCTCACCGGCTGCCCACACTGGGCGTCGCCGTGAGGGGAGCACAGTGAGCTGGCTACCCAACTCATTCAGAAGGTGCTCGAGTCGACTTACGGTTGCGTCTTCACTGCCGGACTCAACCGCCGCTACACCGGGCTGGCGCACGCGGGCCGCTTTCGCCAGGGCACGCTGAGAGAGACCGTTGCTGGTCCGCGTGGAGCGGAGTATTCCTGATGCCGACAAACCGATCACTTCCTCAAGATACGGTAAAGCGTATCACTTGGTGTCGTTGTCTGCTTCTACCGGCGTAGGAACGGGACTGGCAATTCAACAATGCCAAGTAGGCAACTAGTAAAAATTTCTTGAGAGCCCCGATTGGGGGGATAACAGATCAGCAAAGGCATTTGTGGTGGCCAGGGACGGGATCGAACCGTCGACCTTCCGATTTTCAGTCGGACGC
>JAFMCH010000016.1 GCA_017857875.1 Actinomycetota bacterium
GATCAGGCAGCGGTACCAGCACAACTGCTCCTGTCAGCACTGCCCGATAGTGCCGCGGGAGAATACCTAGAGGGCCTTCGCGAGGGATCGGTCACGTTGACCGTGCCGATGCGCGGGGCGAAAAAGGCGCTGTTGGAAACGGTCGTGGGTAATGCTCGTCAGTCTTTGGCAGCGCACAAGCTCAAGCGTGCGGGTGATCTCACCGCACGCAGTGTGGCGTTGGCTGAGATTCAACAAATGCTCGATTTGCCAGCCGCCCCCCTGCGCATCGAATGTATCGACGTGTCGCATCTTGGTGGCGAAGACGTGGTGGCATCCCTCGTGGTGTTTGAAGACGGATTGCCCAGACAGCGCGATTACCGGTCATACCGTCTGAGTCCGGAGGGCTCCCGCGATGACACGCGGGCGATTGCAGAAGTGGTGCAGCGGAGATTTCGCAGACTTGCCAGCGTCACTGAGGTGACATCCGCCGCCGAATCCGAGTCCGACGGCGAGGACACCCAAGAACTTGTGGCCGGCCATAGGTTTCCACCCAGATTCTCCTACCCACCCCAACTCTTGCTTGTGGACGGCGGCGCGCCCCAGGTGGATGCTGCGAGTCGAGCGCTGACCGAACTAGGTGTTACCGACGTACCAATCGCTGGGTTAGCGAAACGTCTCGAGGAGATCTGGCGCCCCGATGATGCTGATCCGGTGATTATGCCTCGGGCAAGCGACGGATTGTTTCTCCTGCAGCGTATTCGTGATGAGGCCCATCGCGTCGCCATTAGGCATCAAAGGCGCACCCGCACCAAGAAGGTCACCACGAGCCGACTCGATGCGATTCCAGGCCTCGGACCGGATCGACAACAGCGTCTACTGCGTGTTTTCGGGTCGGTCAAGAAGATCCAAGCGGCGAGCCTCGAGGAACTCCAATCCGTGACGGGCATCGGCCCGGTTCTTGCGCAGGTGATCGCCGACCATCTCAACAATGTCATGATGGACGCTGATGCTGATGTGACAGCTGCACCGTCAGAGACAGCCAACACAACGGATACGTGAAGAGAGTGGGTGAGATGTTCTCGTGGACGAAGAGTCTCGAGGTGAAGAGCTGATGTCGTCGAGCGTCGTCAAGCGCACCATCGACGTTGCCGTTGTGACCGGTATGTCGGGAGCCGGCCGCTCGACAGCAGCCCGGGCCCTCGAAGATTTAGGCTGGTTCGTAGTCGACAATCTCTTGCCCTCGCTACTGCCCATCACCATCGATACTGCGATCGAGAGTGGCTACCTCGATCGTATGGCCGTCGTGATTGACGCTCGAGGTGGCCGGTTCTTTGCCGATACACAGGCGTCGATTGCAAAGTTGAAGGAGCGCGGCATCCCGTTGCAGGTGGTCTTCTTAGAGGCGGCGGATGAGGCGTTGGTGCGCCGTTTTGAAAGCAGCCGGCGCCCGCACCCGCTGCAACAGGGCGAGCGGCTCATCGACGGCCTGCGTCGGGAGCGAGTGATGCTGGCGCAATTGCGAGCAGACGCCGATCTTGTGATCGACACCTCCAATCTCAATGTCCATGACCTGCGCCGCAAGATTGATGCAGCATTCGAGGGCGATCAGCGCATCCCTCTGCGCGCCACCGTGTTGTCCTTTGGTTTCAAGTACGGAATCCCCGTCGATGCCGACGTGGTGTTGGACGCAAGATTTCTGCCCAATCCGCACTGGCTGGAGCACCTGCGAGACAAGACAGGTTTGGACGCAGACGTTAACGATTATGTCATTGAGCAAACCGATGCCCCAGAGTTTCTTGACCGAGCGTCTGCACTCATTGACCTCATGGCCGATGGCTACCTGCGCGAGGGAAAGCGCTACGTCACGATTGCCCTGGGGTGCACCGGTGGCAAGCATCGCAGTGTTGCGATGGCCGAAAACCTCTCGGCACGTTTGGTTCGACACGGGGTGGAGACTCTGGTGGTGCACCGGGACCTGGGTCGTGAGTAGTCGCGTTCCTGCTGTTGTTGCTTTTGGCGGTGGACACGGCCTCTCCGTCACATTGGAGGCGCTGCTGAACGTCACCCCGGACGTGACGGGGATTGTCGGCGTGATCGACGACGGTGGGTCCAGTGGCCGCTTGCGTTCTCAGCTGTCGATCGTGCCGCCCGGTGACCTGCGCATGGCGCTTGCGGCAATGATTCCCCGTGACGGCGATAGTGCCATCTGGCGTAGCGTGCTTCAGCAACGCTTTGACGCCACCGAAAACTTCATCGGACACCCGGTCGGAAATGTGCTCATGGCGGCATTGTGGGGGCAAACACATGACGTGCTTTTGGGGTTGCAGACACTTGCGACAGCCACGGGGGCGCGGGGTCGCGTTTTGCCCGCGGCGCTGGAGCCAGTTGATTTGCTGGCGCTAATGGAGACGGAGGCAGGTGGTGAGCCACAATGGATTCGGGGTCAGGCGACGATCTCCAGTACGCGAGGAAAGATCACTGAATTAGCCTTAGATCCCGCGCAACCAACACCCTGTGTAGACGTGGTGACGGCGATTGACCGTTCCACTGCAGTTGTTTTTGGTCCCGGTAGTTGGTTCACCAGCGTTATGCCTCACCTGTTGCTGCCCCATGTGTACGCGGCCGTTTCGAGGAGCAGTGCGCCGCGAATTTTGGTCCTCAACCTCGGGGGTGAGGCGGGGGAGACCGAGGACTTCGCACCCGCGACGCATTTGAACTCGTGGGCGCAGTTCTTTCCGGAGGTCTCACTGGATTACGTCATTGCCGATCAGCGTCACTTAGGCGATGTGGGCGTCTTGCGGCGGGCATGCGGGCGACTCGGTGCGGAACTTCACGTCGCTGAGGTGTCCTCGGCGGACACGCACGACATCCAGCGCTTGGGGGTGGCCCTAGATGCGCTCATTCGGACAGCCGACCGCCCCGACGAGTCATCTACAAGCCGCGTGCAAGGATGACACCATGGCACTGACCGCGGAGGTCAAAGACGAATTGAGTCGACTCGTTGTCACTCGAAGTTGTTGTCGCAAGGCGGAGGTCTCCTCGCTCTTGCGATTCGGAGGTTCCATCCACATCATCAGCGGGCAGATCGTGATCGAAGCTGAGGTTGATGCGGGAGCGACGGCGCGCAGACTACGCAAAGATCTGATCGAGGTGTTCAACCAAGACAGCGAAATCGCGATGCTCTCCGGCTCCGGTGTACGCAAGGGCAGTCGATACGTAGTGCGTGTTGTCAAGGGTGGTGAACACCTCGCGCGACAGACTGGTCTTGTCGATGCCGGGGGTCGGCCAATTCGCGGATTACCTCCGGCAGTTGTCAACGGTGGCGTGTGTGACTCCGAAGCGGCATGGCGGGGTGCTTTCTTGGCTCACGGTTCGCTCACGGAGCCGGGACGTTCATCGGCACTTGAAATCACGACCCCCGGTCAGGAATCAGCCTTGGCACTCGTGGGTGCTGCGCGCAGGTTGGGGATACCTGCAAAGTCCCGTGAAGTACGCAGTGTCGATCGGGTCGTTATTCGCGACGGCGATGCCATTGGCGCGATGTTGACGCGGATGGGTGCGCATGCCAGCGTGCTGACCTGGGAGGAACGGCGCATGCGCCGTGAGGTGCGCGCGACCGCGAACAGATTAGCCAATTTTGATGATGCCAATCTGCGCCGCTCAGCGCGTGCGGCCGTCGCTGCCGGTGCGCGCGTGAGTCGAGCTTTGGAAATCTTGGGCCCGGACGTTCCCGACCATCTGGCTCAGGCAGGTCACCTGCGGCTGGAGCACAAGCAGGCCAGTCTCGAAGAGTTGGGCGCACTGGCTGATCCGCCGATGACCAAGGATGCGGTCGCCGGACGAATTCGTCGTCTCCTTTCGACCGCAGATCGTCGGGCCGAGGAATTGGGCATCCCGGGTACTGAGGCTGCCCTAGCCGATGCTGACCTCGACGACTTGGCGTACTAGATCGACACTTGGCTCAGTGCCTAGACGTTCCTCCAGCGCGCTGCGATGCATTCGCTCGCGTTGATAGGGTTGGGGTGAAGGTGTAGGTCCTCGGGTAGACGGCGAACGCGCAGTCTGGGCCTATGTCAGGGCCTAGGAGTTCGATATGACCGTCCGCGTAGGGATCAACGGATTTGGCCGCATCGGTCGAAATTTCTATCGTGCCTTGATGGCCGGCAGCAATCCATCTGGTGTCCCTATCGAGGTGGTCGGCATCAACGATCTGACCGACACCAACACGCTTGCTCATTTGCTCAAGTACGACAGCGTGCTAGGCCGCCTTGGCAAGCCGGTGGTGGTTACCGATGACGGTCTGGTTGTGGATGGCCACGCGATCAGGGTCACAGCTGAGAAGGATCCGGCCGCGCTGCCTTGGGCTGAGCTCGGGGTCGATGTCGTCTTGGAAGCAACCGGATTCTTCACTGATGCGACGAAGGCCCGTGGGCATCTAGACGCTGGAGCCAAGAAGGTAATAATCTCAGCACCCGCAAAAAATGAAGACGTCACGATCGTCATGGGCGTCAACGAGGCGGCCTACAATCCCGCGACCGACAACATCATTTCCAACGCCTCCTGTACCACCAATTGCCTGGCACCGATGGCCAAGGTGCTCGATGATTCATTCGGCATCGAGCGAGGCATGATGACCACCATCCACGCATACACCAATGATCAGCGTCTCCTGGATTTCCCTCACTCGGACATGCGTCGAGCCCGCGCTGCTGCCATCAACATGATTCCGACGACGACCGGAGCCGCCAAAGCAATTGGTTTGGTGCTGCCCCAGCTCAAAGGCCGACTCGATGGATACGCGATGCGCGTGCCGACACCGACCGGTTCGGCCACCGACCTGACCGTGGAGTTGCGCACGGCGGCCACCAAGCAGGAAATCAACGACGCAATGCGTAGTGCTGCTGATACGTGGTTGCAAGGGATCATGCATTACACCGAGGATCCGATTGTGTCCTCCGATATCGTGACCGACCCCGCTTCGGTGATTCTTGACGCAGACATGACGAACTCCATGGGCACTTTGGTGAAGGTGCTGGGCTGGTACGACAACGAGTGGGGATACTCCAACCGACTGGTGGACATCATCCGCTATGTCGGGAAGCAGTTGTGATTGCGTCGCTGGATGCTGTTGATGTAGCCGGCAAGGTCGTCTTCGTACGTGTCGATTTCAACGTGCCGCTAACCCATGGTGATGAGGGAGTGGTTATTGCTGATGACACGAGAATCCGTGCCTCCCTTCCCACGCTGCAGGCTTTGCGGGAGCGGGGTGCCCGTACGGTCATCTTGGCTCACCTAGGTCGACCTAAAGGTGTGCCAGACCCGGCGATGTCGATGGGTGTGGTGGCCCAGCGCCTGGCCGAGTTGGTCCACAGAGACGTTCCCGTTGTTGATAATCGCGATCGAGTGAGTGTTCAAGAGCAGATTTCGGACCTGTCTCCGGGAGACATAGCCCTATGGGAGAACGTTCGGTTTGATCCGCGCGAGACGAGCAAAGAGTCCGACGATCGGATGGCATTGGCACGTGAATGGGCCGAGCTAGGCGACGTCTTCGTCAGTGACGGGTTCGGTGTCTTGCATCGCCATCAGGCCTCGGTAACCGAACTGCCCCAACTGATGCCGCACATGGCCGGTTTGCTGGTGGAGCGCGAACTGCACAGTTTTGATCGAGTTCTCGATGATCCTGCGCGGCCATTCGTGGTTGTTCTCGGCGGCTCGAAGGTAAGCGACAAGATCGGGGTCATCGAGCACCTTCTCCATCGAGTCGATCGGTTGCTCATCGGCGGTGGCATGGCGTTCACATTCCTTGCAGCGCAGGGATTCGGTGTTGGACGGTCACTCCTTGACGAACACATGTTGCCGACCGTGCACGAGATCCTTGATACGGCCAAGCGACTGGGGGTCTCGATAACGCTCCCGGTTGACGTTGTGGTGGCGAGCGAAATCTCCTCCGAATCGCGTCGACAGATCGTGGGGGTCGATGCTATTCCCGCGGATATGATGGGTCTTGACATCGGTCCGCAGACCGCTGCACTGTTTTCGGTGGCTATCCACCAGGCAGCGACCGTGGTGTGGAATGGCCCGATGGGTGTGTTTGAGTGTGCGCCCTTTGCTGAAGGCACCAGAGCGGTGGCTCAAGCCATGTGCGACACCGATGCTTTTACCGTCGTTGGTGGCGGTGATTCGGCTGCCGCGCTCAATAGCTTGGGCATGGACGCAACGGCTATCGACCATGTGTCGACCGGCGGCGGCGCGAGCCTGGAACTATTAGAGGGCAAGTCGTTACCCGGCTTGACCGTTTTGGAGCTAGATAATCCCTTGGAGTCCACGCATGGGTAAGTCAAGTCGCCAGCCACTCATGGTGGGCAACTGGAAGATGAACATCAATCACTTCGAGGCCATCGCCCTTGTGCAGAAGATCGCTTTTGGCTTGAACGATGCTGACTTGGATGCGGTTGATGTGGTCGTCCTGCCGCCCTTTACCGACCTTCGGACCGTACACACGCTCGTTGAGGCCGATAAATTGCGTGTGCGCTACGGCGCCCAGGATCTGTCACCCTTCGCTCGAGGTGCCTACACCGGTGACATCAGTGGGGCCATGCTGGCCAAGCTCGGCTGCCGATTTGTGACGGTGGGCCACAGTGAACGGCGCGAGCATCACCATGAGACGAATGAGGTCGTGGCAGCCAAGGCTGTTGCCGCGTGGCAGGTAGATATTGCCCCCATTGTCTGTGTCGGTGAGGGTCTAGAAATACGCGAAGCACACACACACCTGTCCTACTGTGTCGAGCAGCTGCGGGAGTCATTGGCCGGCCTGACTGCTGAGCAGATGGCCAAGTCTGTGATCGCCTATGAGCCGGTGTGGGCGATCGGCACCGGCAAGGTCGCCTCGCCTGAGGATGCCCAACAAATGTGCGCGGCCCTGCGCGGTCTCGTCCAAGAAATGACGGACGCCGCCACCGCCGACGCGATTCGAATTCTCTATGGCGGGTCGGTCAAGATGACGAATATCGCAGGCATCATGGCCAGCCCCGACGTTGATGGGGCCCTGGTCGGGGGAGCGAGTCTGGACGCGGAGGAATTTGTCGGAATCGTCCGCTATCGACTGCATCCCGATGCCGATGCGCTCGGGTAGGTGGCGGCGCAGCTCAAGCCGCCCGCCCGCCCGAACACCAGCCCTGTTAGGTGATAGCGTCCCCGACGGGTTAGCCTGTGGGCTGGTCATCTGTGCCACCCGCGTCGATCAACTGAGTGAGGAAACCATCGCATGAGTTCGGTGCTCGTTGTCGGTCTGGCGATTTTGCTCGTGATCACGAGTGTCTTGCTCATCGTTTTGATTTTGCTGCATCGCGGTAAAGGTGGAGGCCTGTCAGACCTGTTCGGCGGCGGTGTTACCTCCTCAGTCGGCGGATCATCTGTCGCTGAAAAGAACCTCAATCGAATTACCGTTGCGTTGGGCCTAGTGTGGGCTGCCTCGATCGTGGCGGTCGGCCTCCTTGTTCGTACAGGCGCCTAAGGTTTGTTCGCTCACAACTGGAGAATGAGGTAATCGGTGGCCGGTGGAAGTGCAATTCGTGGCAGCAGAGTTGGCGCAGGCCCGATGGGCGAGGCGGAGCGAGGCGATATTGCTCCGCGGCTGCACATTACGTTCTGGTGTGCACGTGGCCACGAAACCACGCCAAGTTTCGCCGCCGACGCTCCTATTCCCGACAGTTGGGATTGCCCGCGATGTGGCTGGCCGGCCAGTCAGAACCACGAGGCGCCACCTGCACCGCCCAAGATTGAGCCCTATAAGACCCACCTTGCCTACGTCAAGGAGCGTCGTAGCGACGCCGATGGTGCAGCGATCTTGGATGAAGCACTCGATCGGTTGAATCGGCGCTAGTTCGCCACCGTAAAACCGGTCACCTGGTCTAGGTTCGCTAAGGCGCGTGCGTACACCTCATCGGGGGTCAACCGACGCAGTTCCTCGGCTAAGAGTTCGGCAAGATGGCGACGAGATAGCGCAACGGGGGCGGGCGGTACGCCGGGCACGTTTAACATCGCCACCGCACCGTCGGGCCGATCAAGGCTCAAGGCGCCCTCGGTTGTCTCCAGGGTCACGTGCGTTATCCCCGGGCCGGGGGTCGGTGTGAACGTCACCTCGATGCCAAGATTGACCATTAGCCACGACGCCAGCAGCGATGCACTGGGACTAGCCCCGTTAACGCCGATATCAGCCGACATGACAGGCCCAGTGTGCCGATCGAGCATTGCGGCCAACACGCTGCGCCACGGGGTCAGCCGGGTCCAGGCGAGGTCGGTGTCACCGGGGGCATAATTGAGCCGTCGGGTCTGCAGGGCAGACCACGGATCCGGATCGGCCGAACTGTCGGTGATCCGCCTCTGGGCGTGGCTGCCAATGTGGTCCCGGGCGAGGTTTTCCGGCGGATTACTCGGCCACCACGCGACGATAGGCGTGTCGGGCAGGAGCAACGGAATCACGACCGAATTGCCGTGTTCGGCTCGATCGCCACGCAGTCGCACCACCGCAACCTCGCCGGGGCCGTCATCGCCGCCCACGTTGATATCGGCATCGATGGCATCAGCATCGCCGGCTGGCCGCGGCACCAGCGTCAAGATCCGCATCGGATGCTCGCGGGCGCTGTTGACCGCAGCCTCGGTTGCGTCGGCCTGATGTTCCTCGTCGCTAAGAATCAACAGGGTCAACACCATGCCGGTTGTCGGTGAGCCCATGCGGTGTCGTTCGTGACTGATGGCGCGGGCGATGTCACCGCCGCTGGTGTCGTGTAGGCGGATCATGGTCGACGCCACACACGGTCATCGCGTGACATCATCTCGTAGGCCGATGCTGGCCCCCATCCGCCGGATGCATAGGGCGGTGGTTGGCCCTGGGTCGACCAATGATCGAGAATTGGATCGAGAATCCGCCAACTGATGTCCACCTCACGCGCACCGGGAAATAACGGCGGATCCCCCAGCAGGACATCAAGGATGAGGCGTTCATACGCCTCGGGACTTGCGTCGACGAAGGAATCACCGTATTGAAAGTCCATGGTCACGTCGCGCACCTCCATTGCGGCGCTGCCGGGCACCTTGGATCCAAATCGAAGGGTGATGCCCTCATCGGGTTGAATTCGAAACACCAGGGCGTTGTCGGCTGAATCAACGACTGACGCCTCGCCAAAGGGAAGCCGCGGGGCCTTTTTGAAGATCACGGCCACCTCGGTGACTCGACGACCAAGCCGCTTACCGGTGCGGACATAAAAGGGCACTCCGGCCCATCGTCGGCTGTCGATATCGAGGCGGATCGCGGCGAAGGTCTCGGTCGAAGAATCCGGCGGAATGCCGTCTTCTTCTAGGTACCCGCGGACCGGGATGCCTCCCTGCCATCCTGTCGCGTACTGACCGCGTGCGGTGTGCTGGCCAATATCGTCGGGCACCTTGACGGCGGCTAGAAGTTTTTCTTTTTCTAGCCGGACCTGCTCGGGACCAAAGTTGAGCGGCTCCTCCATTGCCGTGAGTGCCAACAACTGGAGGAGGTGATTTTGGATCACGTCGCGGGCAGCACCGATGCCGTCGTAGTACCCGGCGCGACCGCCGATACCAATATCCTCCGCCTGAGTGATCTGTACGTTGTCCACGTAGTTGCTATTCCACAGCGGCTCGAACATCTCGTTGGCAAAGCGCACCGCGAGGATGTTTTGCACTGTTTCCTTGCCGAGATAATGGTCAATCCGAAAAATCTCATCGGGAGTGAACACATCGGCCAGAACCGAATCTAGATCTTCCGCGCTGGCGAGGTCATGACCGAATGGCTTCTCGATCACCACCCTCCGCCACGCACCCGGTTTGCGTTCGGCTAGACCGGTCGCCTTGATCTGTTGGACCACAACGGGAAACAGACCCGGAGGTATCGACAGGTAGAAGGCGTGGTTACCGAGGGTTCCGCGTGCGCGATCGAGTTCGTCCAGCGTGCTGCGGAGCAGATCAAATGATGATCGGTCTGTCAGGTCACCGGCAACAAAGCGAATCCCCTGGGACAGTTGCCGCCACACTTCCTCTCGAAAGGGCGTTCGAGCATGCTCACGTACTGCGTCGTGCACCTCTTGGGCGAAGTCCTCGTTCTCCCACTCCCGTCGAGCAAATCCGACCAGTCCAAAACCAGGCGGCAGGAGACCACGGTTGGCTAGATCGTAGATCGCGGGCATGATCTTTTTGCGAGCTAGATCACCGGTGACACCAAACAGGACGACGGCGCTCGGCCCAGCAACTCGGGGGAGGCGGAGGTCTTGAGGATCCCGCAGTGGATTGGTCATGAGTGACTCATCGTCGCAGGTTATGGCCAGGGGAGACTTAACGCAGTGCGGCTAGACGGTCGGCCACGGAGTCAAGTAGTTCTTGCCATGATGCTGCGAAGGACTTCACACCGGCCGCCTCTAGGTCTGCGCACACCGCGGGTTCCAAGATGCCCAACGTGCCCAACTCCTGCCACACCGCCGCCGACTCCTGCTGAGTGCCAGTCACGGTGTCGCCGTCGAATACTCCGTGGTCTGCCACAGCTGTCAACGTTGCCTCCGGCATGGTGTTGACGCAGCCGGGCGCGGCCAGTCCGATGACGTAACGGGTGTCGGGGTAGGCCGGGTTCTTGACTCCGGTGGAAGCCCACAGCGGCCGCTGGCGATGAGCACCTTGAGCGACCAGATGAGCCCAGCGGTCGGTTGTCAGGGCTTGTGTGTACGCACCCCACGCCATGCGAGCGCTGGCCAGCGCGGCTTTACCGCGCAGATTAAGGGCCTGGGCGGAGCCATCGGTGTCCAACAGTGCGTCGACTGCGGTATCAAGACGGCTCACGAAAAACGACGCAACAGAATGAATACTGGCGGGCTCGTGACCGCGGTCTAGGGCCTTTTCCAGACCGGCCTGCCAGGCATCTAGGACCGCGGCATACCGCTCGAGGGAAAAGATGAGGGTGACGTTGACACTGATGCCGTAGGACAGCACCTCGGTGATCGCCGGCAGGCCCTCCAGGGTGGCCGGAATCTTGATCAAAACATTGGGGCGGGCGACTTCATCCCACAATTCACGGGCCTGGGTAATCGTGGCATGCGTGTCGTGCGCCAACCGGGGATCCACCTCGATCGACACGTGGCCATCCACGCCACCGGAGGAGCCAAATAATGGGGCGAACAGATCGCAAGCGGCACGTACGTCGTCGGTGGTCATCGCCCGCACCGCACCTTCGGCGTCGGCGCCAGCCTTAGCCAACGTGTCCAATTGCGCGTCGTAAGCGGCGCTGTGGCCGCCGATGGCCTTAGCGAAAATGGTGGGATTCGTGGTGACGCCGCGCACGCAGCGGGTGTCGATAAGGTTCTGGAGCGACCCACTCGTGAGACGTTCTCGGTTGAGGTCGTCGAGCCACATCGAGACACCGGCATCGGTGAGTTCGGTAAGAACGGCGGGGGTGTTCATGTGTGCGCTCCTTGATGTTCGGTCGGCAGTGCGGGTTCGCGTATGAAATGTGACGGTTGGTCGCCCTGGTGGGGCCTAGTGTGCCAGGGATTCCTTGGCGGCTGTGACGATGGCATCGACCGTAATACCGAACTCTTGGTACAGGATTTCTGCCGCTGCGCTGGCACCGAAATGATCAAGGCCGATGGTACGCCCGCGGTCACCGACATAGCGGTGCCAGCCGAGGGTTGCACCAGCTTCAATCGACACGCGTGCCGTGACGTTGGGAGGCAGGACGTCGTGGCGGTACTCAGCGGGTTGCTCATCAAACCAATCGATGCACGGCATGGAGACCACCCGCGTGGAGATGTTGTCGGCCTGTAACTGTTCGCGAGCTGACATCGCCAAGGCCACCTCAGAGCCTGTAGCCATCAAGATGACTTCAGGGGCGCCACCGTCACCCTCGGCTAGGACATAACCACCCCTGGTGATCTCCGTTGATCCGATGCTCTCTGTTTGTCTGAGCACCGGTAGGCCTTGCCGGCTGAGGATCAGGCCGACGGGTCGACGTTGTTCCAAGATCGCCAGCCATGCCGCGGCCGTTTCACGAGCATCGGCCGGACGTACAACGCTAAAGCCAGGAATCAAGCGCAGCGACCACAGATGCTCGACCGGTTGATGCGTGGGCCCATCCTCGCCCAGGCCGATGGAGTCATGGGTCCAGACGAAGGTGGTGGCTGTACCCATCAACGCCGCGAGCCGAACAGCGCCCCGCATGTAGTCGCTGAACACCAAGAATGTGCCGCCGAATGGGCGCGTGAGTCCAGACAGTGCGATGCCATTCAAGATCGCGCCCATGGCGTGCTCGCGTACACCAAAGTGCAAAATGCGTCCATAGGGCGAGGATTCCGCAGACCCCGAACCGGCCGGTAGAAAGGAGAGACCGCCCGTGATGGTGGTGTCGTTGCTGCCAGCGAGGTCTGCCGATCCGCCCCATAGCTCAGGCAAGTCGGGCGCCAGAGCATTGATGGCCTTACCCGAAGCTGATCGAGTGGCGATTGAGGCACCAGTCTCAAACTGTGGCAGAGCGCCGGCCAGGTCAGTCGGCAATCGTTGCGACAGTAGCCGTGTCAGTAGTGCATCGTTCTGCGGGTTGGTTGCCTGCCAGGCCGCAAAGTGACGATTCCATTCATCGTGATCTCGTTGATGCTGGTCCTGATAGCCACGCGTGTAAGCAAGCACCTCTTCGGCCACGGCGAAATCAACGTCCGGATCCAGGCCCAACAGCGTCTTGGTCGCGGCCACTTCATCTGCTCCGAGAGCCGCGCCATGCGCTTTCGCTGTATTTTGGGCATGCGGGGCGGGCCAGGCTATGAGTGAGTGCATGGCGATAAAGGTGGGTCGTTCGGCCTCATTTGCGGCTGCGTCCAGTGCGGTCATCAGGCCATGCACATCGACATCGCCAGTGGGGGTCAGGCCGACCTCGTGCACGGCCCAGCCGTAGGACTCGTATCGGGCTACGACGTCTTCGGTGAAGGCAACGCGAGTATCGCCCTCGATGGATATGTGGTTGTCGTCCCAGATCACGGTGAGGTTAGCGAGACGCTGCGTACCGGCGATGCTTGAGGCCTCCCCGGAAATTCCCTCCTCGAGATCACCATCAGAGGCGATAACCCATACCCGATGGTCGAAGGGACTGGAGGCGTAGCTGGCCGTCGGATCGAACATGCCTCGTTCGAATCGCGATGCCATCGCCATACCTACCGCGGTGGACAGTCCCTGGCCGAGGGGACCTGTGGTGGTTTCAACGCCGATTGTGTGTCCGTGTTCGGGGTGGCCGGGGGTCAGGCTGCCCCATGTGCGAAAGGACTCCAAGTCATTCAGTTGCAGGCCGTAGCCGCTTAAGTACAACTGGATGTACAGCGTGAGCGACGAGTGCCCGCACGAGAGTACAAATCGGTCGCGACCCAGCCACGTCGGATCCTGCGGATCGTGGCGCAGGTAGCGCGAGAACAGCAAGTGCGCGAGTGGCGCGAGGGCCATGGCTGTGCCGGGGTGACCATTGCCCACCTTTTGCACTGCGTCCATCGCCAACCCTCTGATCGTGGCAACGGTGGCGTCGTCCCGATGGGTCCATTCGGCCGCGGCGGGTCGAAGATCTAGGGGCGAGAGATTATCGGCAGATGATGAGGTGAGAGTCACACCCGGGAGCCTAGCGAGAATGGTCCCGCGACGCGTGGTCTCGGTAGACTCTGCGTAGTCTGGTGAAACACTCGATGCAGGTAACAGGGCAGGTAACAGGCCCGGTAACAGGGCAGGTAACGGGGCAGGTAACAGGCCCGGTAGCAGGCTTAGTATCGGAAACGAGTCGGGAAGGTGGTGGCGCGTGAGCGCCGTGGACCCACGCACGCGGGCTGCTGGCCCTGCGCGCCCACCCCGACGGGCCATAGTGGCGGCCTATGTCGCCATTACTAAACCCCGCATCATCGAGTTGCTCCTCGTCACGACCGTGCCCACCATGATTCTTGCGGCCGGCGGATGGCCCGATCCCTTACGTATGATCGCTGTCATCGTGGGTGGCACTCTCGCAGCCGCAGGGGCGAGCACGTTTAACAGCGTGTACGACCGCGACATCGATCAACTCATGGAACGCACCGCCCATCGACCGGTAGCCAGTGGACTCATCTCCGCTAAGTCTGGAACCATTTTCGGAAGCATCTTGTCGTTGCTCAGTGTCGTGATCCTGGCGGTGTTTACGACCCCGCTCGCTGCCGTGCTGGGTGCCATTGCCATCGCCGCGTATGCCTTTGTTTACACCGTGATCTTGAAGCGGCGCACGGCCCAAAACATCGTCTGGGGTGGCGCGGCAGGGTGCATGCCGGTCCTGATCGGCTGGGCTGCAATTACCGGTTCGCTCACCTGGGCACCTGTCGTGCTGTTTTTCGTTGTTTTCTGGTGGACACCGCCGCACTACTGGCCATTATCGCTGCGATATCGAGATGACTACGCGAAAGCGGGCGTCCCGATGCTTCCGGTCATTGCGCCACCGAAGACTGTCATGCGTCACATCGGTGTGTATTCGGTACTGATGGTGGCAACCTCGTGGCTGCTTATTCCGGCAGGCAATATGGGATGGGTCTACTCGATCTCAGCCGGGATACTCGGGGTCGCATTCCTAGCGGAGGTGTTGCGGCTATGGCTACGGGTACGCACAGATGCTGCCGACCTCGCGCCGATGCGGCTTTTTCATGGGTCGATCACCTATCTAGCGTTGCTTTTCTTGGCCGTGGCGATTGATCCATTCGTGTAGCTGGGCACGCGCATCACGCCGAGCAGCAGCCACACGGTTATCGCCCACACCAGACATGCGCCGAGCATGTGCAGCGCGACCGGTGGCCAGGGCACCCCGGTGAAGTATTGGATGTATCCCACTGCCCCCTGCCCGACACTGACGCCCGCCAGCAGCCAGGCGCGTTTGCGCAGTGTAAGCGGCACGGGAACCAGGTACAGGGCGACCAAAATTCCAGCGATTAGACCTAGGAACAGCCAAACCGAGTCTGCATGCAACCAAGAGATCGTGCGTGGATCGATGGGAAATCGAGACTCCACACCGGCATCACCAGAGTGCGGGCCACTACCGGTGACGATGACGCCGAGAAACACCACGATCGCTGAGGAAATCAGCAGCGCGATGGCCAGAAGTCGGATAACGCGCGGTAACCGCACCGGGGGTTCCTGGTGTGTGGCCCCGCGCGGCTGGACCAGCGCTGATTGAACAACCAGCACCACGCAGCCGGCAATGATGGCCATGGACACAAGGAAGTGTGCCGCGACGGCGTAGGGGCTAAGGCCAGTCAGCACCGTCACACCACCCAGCAATGCCTGCACGATCGTGCCGATCAGCGGAACCGCTGCGAACGCGAGTAGCGAGCGAGGGTAGTACCGGCCAGCGGCCCGTCGGCGACGCCACCACACGATCGCGGTCACGATCGCGGCGATGGCTAGTGCGGCCAAGACGAAGGTGAGCAGGCGGTTGCCGAATTCGATCGCCTTGTGCCAGGAGCTTTCGTCCTGGGCTGAGGTGGGCGTGAGTGAGCCGTCGACACACTCGGGCCAGGTCGGACAGCCAAGCCCGGAGCCGGTCAGTCGCACCAGACCACCGGTCACCACGATGCCGATTTGGGCAACCAGGTTGGCCTGGAACAGCCACCGCATACCCCGTGTGACGCCCGTCGTTCCAACGAGCAACTCCTGCGGCGTCGCGATTGCGGTCACGCTCATGAGCCTATGCCGTGTGGAGCGTCCTCGAAAGTTGATATCGCCCGCCAGCACCTGCGGTCCTGGTGTGATGTTGATCGCATGCGGTCAATCCCAGCGGAATGTGCGCTTGGCCAGAACTCCCGCGCCCACGAACCACACGATGAGAATCACCGCGACAAGCCCCAGATTGGTGGGGGCGTCAAGCATGGTGCCGCGCAGGCCGTCGCCAAGGGCGCCGCTAGGTAACACCCGAGCGATTGAGCCAATGGCGTCAGGTAATGCAGCGGCCGGCAGAGCTGTTCCGCCGGCCACCAAAAGCACGAGAAACACTCCATTGGCCAGGGCAAGGGTGGCCTCGGCTCGAAGCAGACCGGCCAATGCGATGGCGCAGGCAGCCAAACTCACGGTGCCGATCAACAGGTATCCCAGCGCCGCGATGTCGCCTAAGTCCGGGCGCCAACCAAGACCTATCGCGACAGCCCCCAACAAAAGCGTCTGCGTGGCGACGATCAGGACAGTCGACATTGCCCGCGAGATCACCAAATCAACCCGTGAAAGTGGCGTGGTGGCCAAGAGGAGGAGAGACCCGGAGCGACGATCGAATCCGGTCGCGATGGCTAGTGAGGCGAATGCGCTCGACAACACCGCCACGGTCAAAACCCCGGGCAACACCAAGGCGACGCGCGGGTAGTCAGCAGCGTTGTCGACACCGGCATCGACGGGGATTCCCGTCGCCCACACCAGGCCGAAAAGCAAACCGATCGGAATCAACACCGTCAGGAGCAATTGCTCGCCGTTGGCGAGTGTCTGGCGGGTATCGAATCGGGCCTGGCGGGCGAGCAGACCCAAGCGACTGGGCGCTTGAATCACCGGTGTACTCATGGTGTGCCTCCTACGGAGGCGGGCGTGCTTGGCCCATCACCGGTGATGTCCCAGTACCTGTCCTCCAGGCGCGTGCCACCGACTCGCAAGCCGCGCGCCATAACTCCGTGCTGGCTGCACCAAGCCGTGACGGTGGCCAGGGTCTGAGGCGACACGTCGCCAACAATGCGATACCTACCAGGCGAACGCTCCTCCACGTTTGCGGTGGCACTGAGCGCCGATTGCAGACCGGTCAGGTCTAGGTGAAGCGGAGCATCGAAATCGACCGACTCACGGGCCTGGGCAAGCACCTGGGTGAGTGGCTCTTGTAGTCGGCACACGCCCTCGTGAATGATGATCACGTCATCGGCCAGGCGTTCGGCCTCCTCGAGGTCGTGTGTACACAGCACCACGGTGACGCCCTGGCGGCGCAGGGCATCGAGTGCCTCCCACACCATCAATCGGCCCGGCGGGTCAAGGCCTGCGGTGGGTTCGTCGACGAACACCAAATCGGGGTGCCCTACCAGCGCGCAGGCCAAAGCCACACGCTTTTTCTGCCCGCCGGACATACGCCTAAACGTGGTGCGGCCGATGCTATTGAGGTCTAACTGGTCGATCCAATACTCAGCTGACTGGGCAGCGCCCCGAAGGCCGGCGATATGTCGCACGATGGAGGGGCCGCGGGCACCGGTGGGGATGCCCCCCTCCTGCAACATCACCCCCAGCCGCTGCCGTGCCGAGAGTGATCCGGCGGGTGCTTCAAATATCGTCGCCGAGCCTGAATCGGGCCGAACAAGACCTGCCAAGACGCCCAGGGTTGTGGACTTACCGGCGCCATTCGGGCCCAAGAGGGTGGTGAGGGCGCCAGGCCGCACGCCCATAGTGAGGCCCCGAAGTGCTCGGGTCTTTCCGTAATTGACGACCAAGTCATCTGCACGAGCGGCCCAGATTTGCCCAGTATGTGCCTGCTCGTCGCTCACCACGTCAGTCTAGGACCCCTCCGATTTTGCGCTTTGTCGTATTTCCGACACACTAGGGGTGTGAAATTCCCCAGCCCCGGTGCCGAGCGCATTGCTCGTGCCCTGAATGACTCAGGGCCGAGCACGGCGACGGCGTTGGCGAGCCGGCTGGAACTCAGCGGCGCGGTGGTACGGCGCCATCTGGACGCGCTCCTCGAAGCCGGTCTAGCCACAGCCAGTGAAAGCCCGCCTTTCGGTCCGGCTCCCGACCGGCGTCGAGGCCGACCGGCCAGAGTGTTCTCGCTCACCGATGCTGGCAGCCACACGTTTGATGTTGCCTATGACGATCTGGCCGTTGGTGCATTGCGATTTATGCGCGATGAGACCCCGGCCGGCACCGTCGAGGCGTTCACCGGGCAACGCGCCACAACGTGGGCGGAAAGCCACCAGGCACGATTCGACGCACTGAGTGTGGACGATGTTGATGGGCGTGTGCAGACGCTGGTTGATGTGCTGACCGAGGATGGCTACTCAGCAACCCTGGCCGACGGCGGTCAACTCTGCCAGCATCACTGCCCGGTTGCACATGTGGCGCAAGAGTTTCCACAGATCTGCGAGGCCGAAACCCAAGCCTTCGCTCGATTGTTAGGCACCCACGTCATGCGAATCGCAACGATTTCGCGTGGTGATGGTGTGTGCACCACCTTGATTCCGACGAGCCGCACGTACCCGCACCATGCACAACTGCCTGCACGACCCGCGAACGAACAACGGAGGTCCCTCGCATGACAACCACCTCTCATCCCGAACTCGACGGTCTCGGTCGTTATGACTACGGCTGGCGCGACTCTGATGCTGCCGGTATCAACGCTCGCCGTGGTATTTCTGAGGATGTCGTTCGCGAAATTAGTGCACTGAAGGACGAGCCCGACTGGATGCTGCAAATGCGATTGAAGGGTCTGCGCCTGTTCGAGCGCAAGCCCATGCCCGTGTGGGGTTCGAACCTCGGCGGGATCGACTTCGACAATATTAAGTATTTCGTGCGCTCGACTGAGAAGCAGGCGACAAGCTGGGAAGAACTGCCCGACGACATCAAGAATACCTACGATCGACTGGGTATCCCAGAGGCAGAAAAGCAGCGACTAGTGGCCGGTGTGGCGGCACAGTATGAGTCGGAGGTCGTGTATCACCAGATCCGCGAAGACCTAGAAGAGCAGGGGGTGCTGTTCTTAGACACCGATAGCGGTTTGCGTGAGCACGAAGATCTATTCCGGGAATACTTCGGCTCTGTTATCCCCGTGGGTGACAATAAATTCGCGGCGCTCAATACCGCTGTGTGGTCGGGCGGTTCGTTCATCTATGTACCCAAGGGGGTCAAGGTAGAGATCCCCCTACAGGCCTATTTTCGCATTAACACCGAAAATATGGGCCAGTTTGAACGCACATTGATCATCGTTGATGAGGACGCGTATGTGCACTACGTAGAAGGGTGCACCGCTCCGATTTACTCCTCTGACTCTTTGCATTCGGCCGTGGTCGAAATCATCGTCAAGCCCAACGCCCGTTGCCGCTATACGACGATTCAAAACTGGTCGAACAATGTTTACAATCTGGTCACCAAGCGCGCGGTCGCCCAGCGAGGCGCCACCATGGAATGGGTTGATGGCAACCTGGGCTCGAAGGTCACGATGAAGTACCCGGCCGTATGGATGACCGGCGAGTACGCCAAGGGTGAGACCTTGTCGGTGGCGTTTGCCGGTGAAGGCCAGCATCAAGATGCCGGCTCCAAAATGGTGCATGCCGCTCCGCACACGTCGTCGAACATCGTGTCGAAGTCGGTGGCCCGCGGCGGCGGTCGCACCTCATATCGCGGCTTGGTCCAGGTGCTTGAGGGTGCCTATGGCTCCAAGAGCACCGTGAAGTGTGATGCGTTGCTCGTCGATGACATTTCACGCAGTGACACCTATCCGTATGCCGATATCCGTGAAGACGACGTGTCGATGGGGCATGAAGCCACCGTCAGCAAGGTCAGCGATGACCAGCTGTTCTACTTGATGAGCCGCGGCATGACCGAGGATGAGGCGATGGCAATGATCGTGCGTGGGTTCATTGAGCCCATCGCACGTGAACTTCCGATGGAATACGCCCTTGAGCTCAATCGCCTCATTGAACTGCAGATGGAAGGGGCCGTTGGCTGATGTCACCGGTGATGGTGCCGGCTACGGATCACGCACCCGTAGTTCGGTCGTTTAGCCCTGGCGACTTTGAGGTGCCGCATGGGCGCGAGGAGGAGTGGAGATTCACTCCCTTGACGCGTCTGCAAGGCCTTCACGAATCACCTGAGGCACTAGCGGAGCCTGAGATAACCGTTGCGGGTATCGATGCATCCGCGGTGCAAAGGCTGGTACTGGATGCTGGGCTACGTGCAAGGGTGAGCACGCCGGTCGATCGCATCGCGGCGCACTCGTGGCAATTAGCTGATCACGCGACAGTGATCTCGATTCCTGCTGAAACAACCCTGGATGATCTTATTGCGGTGCAGGTACATACGCCCGCAGGAACATCCTTCGGCCATCTCGTCGTTGAGGTGGGTGCTTTTGCCACTGTGACCGTACTCATCACGTTCACCGGCGCAGGTGCTTTTGCCGGAAGCGTCGATATCAACGCCGGTGACCACTCGCATGTCACGGCGGGAAGCGTGTTTGAGTCGGATCGTCAGGCGGTCACCGCGGCACGAATACATGTGCGCTTGGGTCGAGATGCCAATGTGCGTTCAAGTGTCATTACTCTCGGCGGCGACCTCACGCGCATTCATGCCACGGTTGAATACACCGCACCCGGGGGAGATGCCGAGCTGCTCGGTCTATTTTTCGCCGATGCCGGTCAACACCATGAGCATCGAGTCTTCGTGGACCATTCGCAGCCGCACTGCCGCAGTTCGGTTACCTACAAGGGCGCACTCGATGGCGCCGGTACCCATACGGTTTGGATCGGCGATGTTCTGGTGCGGGCCGGAGCCGTCGGCATCGATACCTATGAGGTCAATCGCAACTTGGTACTCAGCGACGGTGCGCGGGCTGATTCGGTGCCTAATCTTGAACTGGAAACCGGAGAGGTCGTCGGCGCTGGTCACGCGAGTGCCACCGGACGATTCGATGACGAGCAGTTGTTCTATTTACGCTCACGCGGGATCCCCGAAGAAATCGCGCGCATGCTCGTCGTGCGCGGCTTCTTCGCCGATATTTTGAGACGAACAAATATTCCCGACCTACCGACGCGCATCATGTCGATCATTGACGATCGTTTGGGAGTAACTGATCTAGTCGATGAGGTGATCTCAGCATGAGCGCCGCTGATGTGTGTCGTGTGGCCGACGTGCCCGAGCAAGGGGCCCTGCAGGTAACCGTTGACGGGTTAGCGATTGCGATCGTGCGCAGCGATGGCGAGATCTACGCGATTCTTGATCGCTGCAGCCACGCCGATGTTGCGTTATCCGAGGGCGACGTCGAAGACGGTGCAATCGAATGCTGGCTGCACGGCTCGGCCTTCGACTTGCAGACTGGCAAGGCACTGTCGCTCCCGGCCACCGAACCCGTTCCGGTGTATGCCGTAACCATTGATGGATCGGGCGATGATGCCCGAGTTCTGATCGACCCGAGCGTTACGATTCCAACCCGCTAAGGAGTACTTGTGTCCACCCTAGAGATCCGCAATCTGCACGCTGCGGTTGAAACCGATGCCGGACCCGAGCCGATTCTTCGCGGAGTTGATCTCACCGTTGTTGGTGGTCAAACGCATGCCGTGATGGGCCCCAATGGTTCGGGTAAGTCCACCCTCGCCTACGTCATCGCCGGCCACCCCAAATACAAGGTCACCGCCGGCAGCATCACCCTCGACGGTGTCGACGTTCTGGAGATGACCATTGATGAGCGCGCTCGCGCCGGCTTGTTCTTGGCCATGCAATACCCGGTGGAGATTCCCGGCGTTTCGGTGTCGAACTTCTTGCGGACTTCGGTGGGGGCCATTCGTGGTGAGGCCCCCAAACTGCGGCTGTGGTTGAAGGAAATGAAAGACGCGATGGCTGCGCTATCGATCGACCCGACATTCGCTGAGCGCAATGTCAACGAGGGTTTCTCCGGTGGAGAGAAGAAGCGTCACGAGATCTTGCAGTTGGAACTGCTGAAGCCAAAGATCGCCGTGCTTGACGAGACTGACTCTGGGCTCGACGTTGATGCGCTTCGGGTTGTGTCAGAGGGTGTTAATCGGTTCCGCGAATCGGGTGACACCGGCACTTTGCTGATCACGCACTACACGCGCATTCTTCGTTACATCACGCCGGACTTTGTACACGTGTTCGTTGACGGGCGCATCGTCGAATCGGGCGGCCCTGAACTGGCGACTCAACTGGAGGACGAAGGCTATGAGCGCTTTATCGCGCTCGCTCAAAAGGAGGGCGCAACACCATGACCTTGACCGTGCCCGCGCCTGCAAGGGTTTGGAATCTCGACGCCATTCGCGCTGATTTCCCGATCCTGCAGCGCACGGTGCGCGACGGTCACCGTCTGATTTACCTCGATAGCGCGGCCACGTCACAAAAGCCTCGACAGGTACTCGACGCCGAGCGGCATTACTACGAGACCTCCAATGCGGCGGTCCATCGCGGTGCGCATCAGCTTGCTGAGGAAGCCACTGAATGTTTTGAAAGTGCTCGCCAACGCATCGCGACCTTTGTGGGCGGGGCTGCTCAGGAGTTGGTATTCACCCGTAATGCCACCGAAGCTCTCAACATGATGGCCTACACGTTCCTCAATGCCACGCTCAAGAAGGCAACCGGGTCACCATTGCCTGAGGGGGCCGATCGTTTCGTTCTCAGTGCAGGCGACGAGGTTGTCGTAACCGAGATGGAGCACCACGCAAACCTGGTGCCATGGCAAGAGTTGTGCGACAAGACCGGCGCGGTCTTGAAGTGGATCGGCATTACTGACGATGGTCGCCTTGACATTGCCGATATTGGCAGTGTGATAACCCCCAAGACGAAGGTGGTGTCCTTCAGCCAGCAGTCCAATTTGCTTGGCACGATTACGCCGGTGGACTTGGTAGCTGATGCCGCACGAGCCGTCGGGGCGCTTGTCGTGCTTGATGCATGCCAGTCAGTACCGCATATGCCGGTTAGCGTGCACGAACTTAATGTCGACGTGATCACCTGGAGCGGACACAAGATGTTGGGTCCCACCGGTATCGGGTGTTTGTGGGCGCGTAGCGAGATTTTGGAGTCAATGCCCCCATTCTTGACTGGTGGTTCGATGATCGAGCAGGTCTCAATGAATGGCTCAACATTTGCACCACCGCCGCAGCGTTTTGAAGCCGGTGTGCCAATGGTTGCCCAAGCCGTTGGCCTCGCGGCAGCATGTGACTATCTTGACGCGTTGACGATGTCGGCGGTTGAGGAACACGAACGGGTTCTGACCGGGTACGCACTAGCCGGCCTTCAGGCGATCCCCGGGGTACGCATCATTGGCCCGAACGACAACATCGACCGGGGGAGCGCTGTGTCCTTCGTGCTCGAGGGAGTGCACCCGCACGATCTTGGTCAGTTGCTTGATGATCAGGGCATCGCGGTTCGCGTAGGTCACCACTGCGCGTGGCCCACCTGCCGTCGCCTTGCCGTGCCTGCCACCACACGACTCTCGACATATATTTACAACGGCCAGGATGATTTAGACGCGTTATTTGACGCTGTCGGCCAAGCCCAAGTCTTTTTTGGGGTGAACTAGTGGATCTCAATGCGCTGTATCAACAAATCATCCTTGATCATTACAAGCGACCCCTCGGTAAAGGCCTGCGTGAACCTTTCGAGGTGCAGGTCCATCATGTGAATCCCACCTGCGGTGATGAGATTGACCTTCGGGTGCACCTCGATCAGGCTGATGGTCAGGTTCGCGTGGCCGACGTGTCCTATGACGGTCAGGGGTGCTCGATCTCCCAAGCGTCGGCAAGTGTGATGTATGAACTCATTAATGGCCTGACATTGCCCGAGGCACTTGAGATCGAAGGGGCATTCCACGAGATGATCTCTTCACGTGGCACGATCGAGGCGGATGAGGAAGTCCTCGGAGACGCTGCCGCATTCTCTGGCGTGGCCAAATATCCAGCTCGAGTGAAATGCGCGCTGCTGGCCTGGATGGCATTTAAAGACGCTGTGGTGCAAGCCACCTCAGCAATGCAGACGACTGACGCATCATCGAACAGTGTTCAACAGGAGGCATCATCATGACCGAGCCCGCCACGCGCACCGCCGATGATTTATTCGAGGCGATGAAAGATGTCGTCGATCCCGAACTCGGCATCAACGTCGTCGACCTGGGGTTGGTGTATGACATCCACGTGCACGATGGAAATCGCGCCACCGTCGACATGACGCTTACCTCTGCTGCTTGTCCGCTCACCGATGTCATCGAAGATCAAACGAGGGCTGCCCTTGAAGGTCTCGTTGATGAATTTGCGATCAATTGGGTCTGGATGCCGCCGTGGGGCCCGGACAAGATCACCGACGATGGACGCGAGATGCTTCGCGCGCTGGGCTTTAACGTCTAGTCCCCGAATGCGCCGTGTGAGGCGGCTGGAGCATCCGGCCTCGACTAGGCCGTAGACTCTTGTCACTGTGATCACGGCCGCCAATATCGAACTGCGCGCGGGGTCACGTCTATTGCTGGAAGACGCATCATTTCGGGTGGGGCCTGGCGACCGAATCGGCCTCGTAGGCCGTAACGGCGCCGGTAAGACCACGCTCACCAAAGTGCTGGCCGGTGAGGAATTACCCGCCGGTGGCACAGTCACCAATAACGGCAGCGTGGGCTACCTGCCTCAAGACCCCCGAACGGGTGACCTTGAGGTTCTGGCGCGCGATCGCATTCTGGGGGCCCGCAATTTGGCCACGATCGTGGGACGCATGGAGAAGGCCTCGATCGCGATGGGTGGCGACCCAGGAGAGGCCCAGGATCGGGCAATGCGCCAGTATGCCCAGGCAACAGCGGAGTTCGAAGCGCTGGGGGGCTACGCGGTGCAGGCTGAGGCGGCAACTATCGCGGCAAGTCTCGCGCTGCCTCAGCGTGTTCTTGATCAACCCCTGGGCACCCTGTCGGGAGGTCAGCGGCGGCGGGTTGAATTAGCGCGAATCTTATTCGGTGGACATGACGTGCTGCTGCTTGATGAGCCCACCAACCACCTCGACGCTGATTCAATCGGGTGGCTGCGCCGATTTCTCGCCGCTTTTCCGGGGGGCTACATCGTGATCAGCCACGACACTGAACTGCTTGAGAGCACCGTGAACCAGGTAATTCACCTCGACGCCACCAGATCGATGCTCGACGTGTATTCGATGGGTTGGTCGGCCTATTTGCAGCAACGCGAGACAGACGAGCGCCGCCGCAAACGTGAGCGTTCGAATGCCGAACGACAAGCCACCGCGTTACGAGGGCAGGCCGAGCGCATGCGTGCTAAGGCCTCAAAGGCCCGGGCGGCTCAGTCAATGTTCAAGCGTGCCGATCGCTTGGTGAATGAACTCGAGGCCACTCGCACCAGTGATCGCGTGGCTCGTTTGCGATTTCCGGAGCCTGCCCCGTGCGGGAAGACACCGCTGTGGGGCGATTCGCTTTCGCGTAGTTATGGGTCACTGGAGGTTTTCACCGACGTGAACCTGGCCATCGATCGAGGGTCTCGGGTGGTTATCTTGGGCCTCAACGGTGCGGGTAAAACCACGTTGCTGCGCATTCTCGCCGGGGTGGACCCCAGTGACACCGGGTCGGTGCGGCAAGGGCACGGCGCGCGCGTTGGTTACTACGCCCAAGAGCATGAAACTCTAGATCCCGAGCGCACCGTCCTCGAAAACATGCTGTCAGCCGCGCCAGATCTTGGCGAAATGGAAGCCCGTCGAGTGCTTGGATCGTTCCTATTCAGTGGTGACGACGTCGCCAAGCCCGCACGGGTGCTATCCGGTGGTGAAAAGACGCGTCTTGCCCTGGCCACGCTGGTGGTGTCAGGTGCCAATGTGTTGTTGCTTGATGAACCCACGAACAACCTTGACCCGGCCAGTCGTGAGGAGATCCTCGGCGCGTTAGCCGGCTATCAGGGCGCGGTGGTGCTGGTCACCCATGATGAGGGTGCCGTGTTCGCACTGTCACCGGAACGTGTGGTCATCTTGCCGGAGGGCGATGAGGACCTATGGAGCGATGACTACGCCGAGTTAGTAAGTCTGGCCTGAGCGGCTCAGGCTAGTACGCGTGGCCGGTGATCGGTGTCCGCACACAAACAGGGGAGAATGCTCAGATGAGTACAGCGCACGAGGACCACACGCTCGGCTTTGATCCAGATGAACTATCAACGGTAGGCCTGAAGGTCACCTGGCAGGAGCCGGTCTTGAGGCTGACTTTGGCGGCCCCAGATCGACGGAATGCGCAATCTCCGCAACTGTGGTCGGTCTTGGCTCGCGTGGGCGACTGGGTGCGTGGTCGTGGCCGAGGCGTGCAGATAATCGTGATCGACGCCGAGGGGTTGAGTTTCTCCGCTGGTCTTGACCGGCGCATGTTCACCCCGGAAGGTATTCCTGGCCAGACCTCGCTCATGGATGTCGTGCGCGCTGACGATGCGGATAAATTGACCTTTATCGAGGCTGCCCAGGCGGGCTTCCGGTGGTTGCGCGATGTGCCCGCGGTGTCGATCGCGGTCGTTTCCGGCCACGCGATTGGCGCGGGATTTCAACTGGCACTCGCCGCAGACGTGGTGGTGCCCCATCACGATGCAGTCTTCGCGATGAAAGAGACCTCCTGGGGGCTCGTGCCTGATCTGGGCGGTTCTTTGCCGATGGTGCGCGGGGCAGGATACGGTCCGGCGCTCATCGCCTGCGCGACCGGTCAAGACATCACAGCAGCGCAGTTGGCATCGTGGGGCCTGGCGTTGACTCCGGTGGATGACCCGGCGGCCGAATCTGCACGGATCATCGATGCGCTTCTCGCGACCCCACCGGGTGCCGTCGCGGACCTCAAAGACCTACTCACCGGAATTGGTCAGCGTCGGCGCAGTGACCAATGGCAGCGCGAGGCACAGGTGCAAAGTCGGCGACTGAACGCGTGGGCCGAGCAGCTGCCTTCATGATGGGTCTGATGACGCCATGAGCATGCAAAATGCCTGGGCTGCTTATCGAGCGGTCACTCAAGATAAGAGTGAACTCAAGCCGGTGTCACGCAGTGTCGTGCGCCGCATTGTGGGTTATGCCAAGCCGTATCGGCGCATCGTGATCGCCTTTTTGATCACGTTGATTTTTATCTCGCTCCTCACCGTCGCCCAACCACTGCTGTTTCGGGTGATCGTCGACGACGGCATATCCGTCGGTAATGGCGTTTTGGTGACGTGGTTGGCCATCGCCATTGCGGGGTTGGCAATCATCGATGCTCTCATCGGGGTGCTCAGTCGGTGGTACTCCTCACGCATTGGTGAGGGGCTGATCTTTGATCTGCGGACCCAGGTGTTTGGTCACGTGCAACGTCAATCCATCGCGTTCTTCACCCGCGCACAGACAGGTGCTTTGGTTTCGCGACTCAATAGCGACGTGTTGGGCGCACAGCAGGCCTTCACCTCCACCCTGGGCGGTGTGGTGGGCAACCTGATCACCACCGTGATCGTGCTAGTCACGATGTTGATTTTGTCGTGGCAGGTCACCGTTCTTGCTCTCTTGCTCGTGCCGCTGTTCTTGCTCCCCGCCCGCTGGATGGGGCGGAGACTGCAAAAACTCACGCGCCAACAGATGCAAGACAACGCACGCATGAATGCGCAGATGACCGAGCGATTCAATGTCGCAGGTGCGTTGCTAGTCACCCTGTTCGGTCGACCGGCCGCGGAGGATGCCGAGTTTGGTGAACGGGCGGCTCGGGTACGCGACGCGGGTGTGTCCATTGCCATGGCTAATCGATGGTTCTTCACAGCACTCGCACTGGTGGCGTCGCTGGCCACGGCGATCGCCTACGGCGTCGGTGGCAACCTGGTCATTTCCGAAACGATTACGCTGGGGACACTGCTAGCCATCATCGCCTTGCTTGCCCAGCTATACGGTCCCCTCACCGCCTTGAGCAATGTGCGCGTCGACGTGATGACCGCGCTGGTTAGTTTTGATCGGGTATTCGAGGTTCTTGACCTGCCACCGCTGGTGAAGGACTCACCAAGTGCGACCCCGCTACCTGACGGACCGCTGTCGATCCAATTCAACGAGGTGAGTTTCGCGTACCCGACGGCCGCGGAGGTGTCCCTGGCCTCCTTGGAGTCCATCGCCCGCCAGGTGGAGGAACGAAACGCTGGCAATGTGTTGACTGATGTGTCCTTTCGTGTCGAACCTGGCCAACTCGTCGCGCTGGTCGGTCCCTCGGGAGCCGGTAAGTCGACGATGATCGGCCTGGTTGCTCGGCTCTACGACGTGAGCGCGGGGCAGGTGCTCATTGGTGGGGAAAATGTGCGAGATGCCACCCTGTCTTCATTGCACGAGGCCATCGGGATGGTGACCCAAGAAGCCCACATGTTCCACGACACCATTCGCCAGAACCTGTTGTATGCCCAGCCCGATGCGACCCAGGAGCAAATGATGGCGGCCCTGTCCGGCGCGCACATCGTGAAGCTCATCACGTCGCTTCCTGAAGGTCTCGACACCGTGGTCGGGGATCGTGGGCACCGATTATCCGGTGGCGAGAAGCAACGCATCGCCCTGGCCCGTTTGCTTTTGCGCTCCCCGCGGATCGTGCTGTTAGATGAAGCGACCGCCCACTTGGATTCGGAGAGCGAGGCGGCGGTTCAGGCCGCCCTCGATACTGCATTGGCTGGTCGCACCTCTTTGGTAATCGCACATCGGCTATCAACCGTGCGCAAGGCCGACCAAATTCTAGTCGTCGAGGCCGGAGGTATCGTTGAGCGTGGAACACACGATGAGCTTGTTGCAGCAGATGGTGTTTATGCATCGCTGTACCGCACGCAGTTTGCTGAAAACTAGGTGACCTCTGCGCGCTGCTTGGCATCGTCTTTTGCTTCTCGACGCAGGAAGTAAAACCAACCCGTCAGGGCGATAGCCGCGAAGATCAACCACTGCACTGCGTAGGAGACGTTCTGGGTTTCGTCGATCTCTGGCAAGGGTAGGCGCAAGAGGTCAGGCTCACCTACGTTCGAAGACACTGCCTCGAGATAGACCGGAAGTACGGTGGTGTCGGCATTGGTGAGATCGATCGTGCGAGCGGCCAGTACTTCAGTGTCGACCCATCGCACCTGCCCCGCGGGTAGGTCGTCGGCAACCTCTCTCTGCACCTCCGTGGGTCTTAGTCGACCGTCGATGGTGATCTCTCCGGCTGGGGGAGCGGGCGCGTCGATAACGGTCGTGGACGCGGCGGTGGCGGGCATCCAACCGCGATTAACCCAAATCAACCGGCCAGTTTCGGTGACGAACGCCGAAACCACCCACAACCCGTTACGCCCGTCGAGGGGGCGTTGGCGCACCAATACGGTGGCATCTGGCAGGTATCGACCGGTGGTTTCCACCGGTCGATATAAATCTGCCTCGGCTGTCAGTGCAGCCGGCTGATCGAGGGCCGCATCAAGATCGATCGGCTCTTGTTGTGTTTGGGCCACGAGGAGGTTCTTCGCCTGGCGCTCCTCCTCAGCTCGCTGCCACTGCCAACTGCTGAGAAGACCGAAGCCCACTATCGCTACGACCACCAACGCGGTGAATCCCTGCCACCGTCGGCTGCGCAGAAGCGACCACATGGTCCCAGCCTAAGGTGAGGACGAGCCGCCCGCGGATTCAGTAGGCCGCGTTGTGTAGTGGGGCGTGGGCGTTGAGGTAGGGGTGATGGCTCGGTATTTCGGTAACGTGACCGTTTCGATCGGCGTGTGCACGTGTCTTTCGCGGCCCGCATTGGCGATCACGACGGCGAGGTAAGGCAGAATGACGGCGCCGGCGAGCAGAATCCAGCGCGGCCATCCGGGGACCATGATGGCGCCGATGACGCAACCGGTGCGAATGCCCATGGAGATGAGGTACTTGCGGGTGCGCGGGGCCTGATCATCGCGAAGTCCCTGGCGAGCACCGGTAATGCTGTGCACCTGCTCGTTGCCAGACATGATCCTCCATCTGTGGCCAACGCTGGCCCCGTACCTAATCTATGCCCACTTGAGCCGTCCAGCCACATGAGATACAGGTCTCCTACATTGCGTCGCTCTTGCTATTGAGATCAAATCCATCAACAGCAAGGGCGGGCATCGCCACCCGAGGGGCGTAGTCGCCCATCTCGCGCGGCAGGGTGCGTGCCGTGGCTGAGGAATCTGTGATCCGGTTCAGCATTTCCACGGGTGAATCCAGAAAGCGGAAGTTGTCGACCGCCCCGATGATCTGTCCATGACGTACCTCATAAACGCCGTCACGGGTCAAGCCGGTAAGGAGCAACCGCTGCGGATCGACCATCCGGTTGTACCAAAGGCAGGTGATCAAGATCGCGTGCTCGGTGCGCGAGATGAGGTCGTGGAGACCACCGTCCGCTCCGTCGATATGCATGGCGAGGGAGTCCGCGCTGGGAGTGAACGCCATACTGTGCCGTTCGGCATAGGCACGCCCACACATCAAATTGCGCAGGATGCCGCTGCCGATCCATGGTGTCGCAGGTATGAGCGCACCGTTGTCGAAGACACTCGCGTGCGGATCACTGCCCGCAACCGCCAACACGTTGCTGGCGGGAACGAGCGGATGGTGTGGATCGCTGATCAGCGAGAGTGTGGCAGGCGCCAGTCGCTCACCGATGCGCGTTGCTCCGTTGTCACTACTGAACACACTCCGTCCATCCACGGCATCGGCGGCAGAGGCAGACCACCACAGTTCAACCATCAGGTCCCCGACAGCCGAGGGCGTCAAGAGCACCGGGTGCCGTCCAGGTGCCAGCGGGCGACGGATGCGTTGGGCCGCCAACCCGGCACTTAGTTCGGAATAGGCCGGTGTGAGATCAATATCTTCGAACCGATCAGCGCTGCGGCCCCACCAGGTTGAGCGGGGTTCTGTGTCATGTCGCGCGGTCACCTCGAAACGCGCGTTGCGTTGGACACTACGCCGTTGACGGCCGGCAGTGGTGGCGACCCAGGTCGTGTGAGACTCCTGCTCGGCATAGCCAAAGAGCCCCACATTGTCGTGGCGGCCGCGGTCAAACATCTCGGCCAGTTGCTCCATGATCGGGCCCAGACTGGTCGCCGACAGTGTCTCTCCGTCGAGAACTGACTGATCCGACCAACCATCTGTGGACGATAGATACGTATCCGCGGTTAACAACGCTGCCGCGTCGGCCGCCGGTGGACTCTGCTGGGCTGCTGCGAAGGCACGCCTAGCCAAATCGGTCACTGAGGCCTGGTCAATCTGGATTGGTGAGCCGCTCGGTGACGTCCAGAGGTTGGTGGTCGTCGCGCTGGCCACACCGATGCCACCTTCGACCGACGGCATCGCCACAAGAGTGAGCTCCCAGGTTGCCGTATTCCCATTGGTGGTGACCGCAGAGCGGGCGAATCGAAGGTCTAGTCGTTCGGTGAGCGTCACGATGACCGCCGCCTCACCCGGGCAAGCGGCAAGGGCAAATTCGCAGAGCGTATGGCCGCTGGGGTTTTGGGGGTGAGACATCTACATTCCTTCAGCGGCGGTGTTGAGCACGCGAATGTTTTCAAAGACCGCCGTAGGGCAAGAGTGAGAAACCGGTGCGACCTGACCGGGTTGTCCCTTGCCGCAATTAAGTGCCCCGCAAAGTAGTTCGGTGTCGGGCCCACCGACGGCAATCATGGACTTCCAAAAATCAGGGGTGCTGGCCTGATAGGCCACGTCTTTCACCTGGCCGAGGAGTCTGCCGCCACGAATTTGGTAAAAGCGTTGGCCGGTGAATTGGAAGTTATAGCGCTGCATGTCGATCGACCAACTTCTGTCGCCCACGATGTAAAGGCCATCGTCGACGCCGGCGATCAGCTGCTCGGTGGTTGGGCCGTCGGGTTGGGCGAGCAGGGACACGTTGGGCATGCGCGAGATAGCTGCATGCTCAGCTGAATCGGCGTAGGCGCATCCATTCGACCGACCCAGATCCATTTCCGCGGCGATAGCCCGATCGGTCTGCATCCCGGTGAGAATGCCGTGCTCGATAAGTGGCCAGTGTTGAGCGGTTACGCCTTCGTCATCCCAGCCCACCGTTGCTAAACCATAAGGGGTTGTCCGGTCGGCTACAACGTTCATCAACGCGCTGCCGTATTCAAGGGAATGCAGGTCGGTCGGGCGAACGAAAGTGGTTCCGGCGTAGTTCGCTTCGTAGCCGAGTGCTCGATCAAGTTCGGTTGCGTGTCCGACGGACTCGTGAATGGTGAGCCACAGGTTCGTCGGATCGAGAACCAGGCTGTATTCCCCCGGCTGCACGCTGGGAGCTTGCATCCGCTCGGCCAAATGGTCGGGCAATTGGGCGAGTTCGTCATCCCAGTGCCAGGCGCGAGCAGCGCCGGCAGTGACGGCATCACCGGTGACGTACTCCCAACCTCGACCAGCAGGGGGGGCGATCGTGCGAAGTGAATCGAATGAGCCCGTACGCGGGTCGATTGCGGTGGCCGACCATTCTGCCGCGATCCGGTAGCGAGATTGATCCGTTCGTGTTCCTGAAAGGTCGGCGTACAGCGTCTCTTCACGTACGTATTGCACGAAGGCGTCGACATGATCTACCGACTCGGCGGCGAGGAGCCTCGTACTGCGCTCGGTGATCAACCCGATCCGGTCGGCAACGGATACGGCGAACGGGTCAATGTCGGCCGGCTGCGTCCACGAGCCCACATGCACGGGCTCCGGGGCTAGTTCAACCGGTGATGTGTGCAGCCTGCGAGCCAGCCGCGCCAACTCAATCGCCCGGTTCACCAGCCCTGCTGGATCATCGAGCGCCCAACCTCCGACCGCGGCGAATCCCCAGGCACCGTCAACCACGACACGCAACCCGATGCCGCTCCTCTCGGAGTCCTCAAGTGATTCAAGGTCGGTATCACGCAGCGAGATGCTGCCGTGGCGTGTGCGGGTTAATCGCACATCGGCATGTTGTACGCCTTCTTGCTGGGACAACTCAAGAATTCGGTCAATGAGGCTGCTGGAAGGGCGTTCTGCCGGTGCGTTCACCGGGCCGCTACTGAATCTCGGTCGTCGCGGCGTCGGAATCGCTTGTCTTTGGAATCTCGGCGCGTCGACGTGCCAGCCGGCTGATTACAAAGCCGGTGGGAATGAACAACAGGGGTAGGTAGGCGGCCGCCGAGGGGAAATAGATCGTCAAAACTCCGATGATCAAGAACATGACGGTGAACACGAGGCTTCGCAGCCGGCCGGCGAGTCGATCGTGGGCGTGACTTTCAAACTCTTCAGGACGCAGCATCTCCGGGTGCTTGTCAACGTACATTGAAATCGCTGCAGCCATCGCGCTAACGAAGGCGAGAAGGGCGAAAAAGAATAGCCCGGTTCCACCGAAACCTTCTGACGGTGTGCCCCATTCATCAGCTGCGCCATACATCGCCGTGGCCCATGGCAACGTCACGATGCCGGCAAGCCAAGAGATATTGAGCCAAAAAACGGTTGCGTCATATCCACGCATGGAGTTGACGATGCGATTATGTGTCAGCCAGTTTCGGGCCACCAGGAAGAACCCGAGTAGGAACGCGAAGATCGCCCCGAAGTTGTCGCCTAACACGCCCCACACCGTCTGCCCAGGGGCAGGACCGGCGACAGAAATCAGGGGTAACACAAGCAGGGTGATGGCAATAGCCACTACTGCATCGGTGAAGTTGACGAAGCGATCAAATGAGGTACCTGTGCGAATTCGATGCTCACTCACGTGCCGGAGTCTGCCATAACCGCCCAGCAGTCCGGGGTGCTGCAAACATTCACCGCCTACTACTGTGCCCGAATACGACAGCATGCTTTCGGGACGATGACGTGGTGGTGGGTAGTGTGAATTCGACAGAAGCACCGACGGCGCGGGTAGCCCTCGTCACGGGTGGTAATCGCGGTATCGGCCTAGCCACCGCTCAGCGACTAAGGCACCTGGGGTTCACCGTCGTCGTGGGTTCCCGGTCGGGGCAGGCCCCCGATGATCTCGGGGCGGTCAAGATGGATGTCACGTCAACCACATCGGTAGATGACGCTTTCGCGGAGATCGAGCGGGACTTCGGCCCGGTCGAGGTGATGGTGGCTAACGCCGGAATCACGCGTGACACCTTGTTGATGCGTATGTCTGACGAGGATATTGAGCAAGTGCTGCAGGCAAACCTCTTCGGGGTGATTCGATGCATGCGACGGGCCACGCGTGGCATGCTCAAAGCTCGTCACGGTCGGATGGTGCTGGTGTCGAGTGTGGTGTGGGCGGTGGGATCTGCCGGGCAGGTCAATTATGCCGCGGCGAAGGCGGGGCTGGTGGGTGCCGGACGCTCGCTAGCCCGCGAGTTGGGGGCTAGGGGTATTACGGTCAACGTGGTTGCTCCAGGTTTCATCGAAACAGATATGACAGCTGGACTCGCCGAGGCCGACAAGAGCGCGATCCTTAGCGGAATTCCCGCCGGCCGATACGGTCAAGCCGATGAGGTCGCCGATCTCATCGGGTACCTGTGTTCAGATTCAGCCGGTTATATCAATGGGGCCGTGATTCCCGTTGACGGCGGCTTAGGTATGGGTCATTAGCCAGACACGCGGCAAGGGAGATCAAGGGTGACGGAATCATCGAAGACTGAGGTAGGTCATGGCCTGCTCCATGGCAAGACCCTTGTGGTGACGGGAGTGCTGACCGATCAGTCCATCGCATTTCATGTGGCCCGCCTGGCCCAACAGCAGGGCGCGCATGTGCTGCTCACCTCTTTCGGTAGAGCATTATCGCTAACACGTCGCACCGCTAGCCGGTTGCCGCAAGCAGCCCCTGTGCTGGAGCTAGATGTCACCGACACCGATCATCTGGCCGGTTTGGCCGACGCTGTGCGGCCGCATTCGGATCGCGTGGATGGCCTGCTGCACTCGATTGGTTTCGCGCCCGAGTCGGCTTTGGGAGGGCGATTCCTGCACACCGAATGGCCAGATGTGGCGACTGCCATTCAGGTGTCGGCTTACTCGTTGCAGGCCCTCACCATGGCAATACGACCGCTCCTTGGTCGAGGCTCGTCGGTGGTCGGGCTCGACTTCGATGCCACGGTGGCGTGGCCGACCTATGACTGGATGGGCGTAGCGAAGGCTGCGCTTGAATCCACATCTAGATACCTAGCCCGCGACCTTGGCCCAGACG
>JAFMCH010000085.1 GCA_017857875.1 Actinomycetota bacterium
GCTCATCAACGCCCAGGACTCCGACCCCCTCGGGTAGCAGAGTCTCCATCAGTTCCAGTCGACTCTCACCGAGGTAGCAGTACCGAGTGTCGTGTCGGCCGCCCTCTCGATTGTCATAGTGCGGAATTACGGCAGCCTGCAGCCCGGTCAGGTCACCAAGGAGATTGAGTCCAGGCAACCAGTGTGGATCCTCGCCCACCTTATAAATCTCATACACCGGTACGGCAACGGTTCCGAGGGTGACCGCGGCCGCGCTGCCCATCATGACGGTCCCGTCGCGTCGAACGATGTCTGCTAATGCGGCGGGGATAGGGGTGTTGATCCACTGACGCAGGGCATATGAGGGACTGCCGGGCCCTGCGAAGGCGAGGCTTGAGCGTGCAAGCAGAGCAAGGGTCTGTTCGCGTTCGACGAGAGGCTCATCGCTACTTCGCCACCTTGCCGGCAGCATCGAGGTGCCTACGGAGTCACGAAAATACGCGCCAATCTTTTCCGTGAGATCGTCGGCGTTTGCTTGAAAGCCAAACGACGTGTCAAGCATGACCGGATCAATGGCACCAGCCATGAGTTGCCGATGAATCTTGATGAGTGTGGGCGAGGTTTCGCCCGATCCGATAATGACGAGGCGGGCAGGCACGGGGCCAGTCTGCCAGGTCGCAACCGGTGCGGTCACATCATGGGCTGGCTACCCAACATGTCGCGACCGAATCGGTTATCTCCGCGAGTACCCGGGAGCAACATGAAGACCAGGATCACAATGAATCCGACGCAGGGAATGAGCTGAATCCACCACCACCAGCCCGAACGATCGGTGTCATGGAGACGTCGCACCATGACAGAAATGTACGGGAGGATGAGGACGACCGCCCACACCGTCGAGAGAGCGCCAATATCGGCGTTGAAGAAGGACAAGAATGGACTCGAATTAGCGGGCGTATCAGAACCGATGTCGACAACCCAGCCCAACGAGACGTCAATCACGTTGAGGACCAGCGCTACCAGGACGACGAAGAGATAGAACCACCAGAATTCTGACCGCGGGGCGCGACCGGTGAAGCTTGCATACTTGCCGAACACACTCTTGATTGCTGCACCGAAACCCATGACTGCTTTCCTTCCTGTAATACCCGAGAATTTCATCATAGGGATGAATCAACTGTGCCCGGCGGATTTGGTCGCAAGACACGGCTGCTTGATAACGGCCGGCGGTCCCGTGAGACTGATCACGTGGTCAATCAACTCGCGAACTCCGTATCGCCCTATCTACTCCAACATGCCGATAATCCGGTTGAGTGGTGGGAGTGGGGGCCTGAGGCATTCGCTGAGGCTCGTCGGCGTGATGTTCCGATCTTCCTGAGTGTCGGTTATTCGGCATGTCACTGGTGCCATGTGATGGCACATGAATCATTCGAATCAGACGAGATTGCTGCCTTGATGAATGAGCGTTTCGTGAACATCAAAGTCGATCGTGAAGAGCGTCCGGATGTCGACGCGGTTTACATGGATGCCACGACCGCGTTAACCGGCCGCGGTGGTTGGCCCATGAGCGTATTTCTCGGTCATGACGCGAAGCCCTTCTATGCAGGTACGTATTTTCCGCCCGAACCGAGGCATGGCATGCCCTCTTTTCCACAGGTGCTCACCGCCATCAGTGATACGTGGCGCGAGCGTCGCGACGAAATAGACGAGGCTTCCACGCGCATCACCGAAGTGCTCAATAGGCAAGCTTCTCGGTTCGGTGGCGGCCGAACGGTGCCAACACCCACTGAGCTGAGTGCAACTGTCGCATTGTTGACCGAGCAGTATGACCCGCGAAGCGGAGGGTTTGGTTCGGCTCCGAAGTTTCCACCGTCGATGGTCATTGACTTTCTGCTTCGCCATCACTCTCGAACGGGTGATGAGTTATCAATTCGGATGGTTGAAAAAACCTGTTCGGCAATGGCTCGTGGGGGTATTTTTGATCAGCTAGCGGGTGGTTTTGCTCGTTACTCCGTAGACGCAGAGTGGGTAGTGCCGCACTTTGAGAAAATGTTGTACGACAATGCGCTGCTGCTGAGGGCATATACCCGATGGTGGCGAGTCTCTCGATCACCGTTGGCAGAGCGTGTGGCGAGACAAACTGTCGCGTTTCTACTCACCGAGTTACGTACGCCAGAGGGTGGTTTTGCCGCGGCACTGGACGCTGACAGCGAGGGCGAGGAGGGTTTGTTTTACGTTTGGACTCCGACTGAACTAGTGGACGTTCTTGGTCCAGAAGATGGCGCCTGGGTAGCTGACCTGTGCGACGTCACCGCGGAGGGCACATTCGAAAAGGGCGCGTCGACACTGCAGTTGCAGCACGAGCCACAGAATGATGATCGTTGGCAACGATGTCGTGATGCACTGCTTGATGCACGCGCATCACGGGTACGGCCTGCTCGAGATGACAAGGTCGTCGCGGCCTGGAATGGCATGACGATCGCCGCCTTGGCTGAGGCGGGTAGTGCGTTTGATGAAGCCGATTGGATTGCTGCTGCTGTCGCTGCCGGGAATCTTCTTGTCAAGGTGCACCTAGGGGGTGAAGGTGATCAGGGTCGTCTGGTGCGAACCTCGCGCGATGGCAAAGCAGGAGCAGCCGGAGGGGTGCTCGAGGACTACGCGTGCGTTGCGGATGGGTTGATCCGTTTGTGCATGGCGACCGGTAGGTCCGAATGGCTGGCTTTGGCTGGTGATCTCCTCAACGTTGTTGAAAGCCACTTTGGTGATGGCGAGGGTGGATTCTTCGACACGCCTGATGATGGGGAGCAACTGATTCTGCGACCACATGACCCCGCTGATGGCGCAACCCCAGCAGGTTGGATGACCGCCGCGCAGGCTTTCTTGGATTATTCCGCGCTGACAGGCAGCATTCGACATCGCGAGGTTGCCGAGCGTGCATTGGTGGCGGTGTCGAGTGTTGCTCGGCAGGCACCTCGAGCTGCGGGTGCGGGCCTGGCGGCTGTTGAGGCGTTATGTGACGGGCCGCGAGAGGTCGCCATCATCGGGGATCCACAAAGCCAGTACACGCAATCACTGTTGCGCGAGGTGGCTACTTCTGGATCTTTGTCAGCGGTCTGGGTAGTAGGTCATCCTCCGGACGACCCTGCCGCACACGCCGATAACGATGGCCCAGGCGGCGTCACCTCACCGATACCACTATTGGCCGACCGTGGGCTTGTAGATGGTCGACCAGCAGCATACGTATGCCGGGGTTTCGTGTGTGAGCAACCGGTAACCGATGCGGTCGAATTGCGATCACTGTTGGGCCGAGGTGGCGATGCCTGACAGCGGCATCCGTATACGCTGAGGGTAGGTGGCGTAAGGAGTGAAGTCGTGGCGTTGAAGGATCTGGTCTACGGGGCGTATGAGCGTCGCCTGCTACGTCAGATTCCTGCCCACCGCCGCCCCCGTCACGTAGGCGTCATCCTTGATGGCAACCGGCGCTGGGCGAGTGAAAATCGATCTACCTCTGATGCTGGGCATCGGGCCGGCGCTGCAAAGATCGTTGAGTTCCTCACCTGGTGTGAGCAGGCTGAGGTTGAGGTGGTCACCCTCTGGCTTCTTTCCACTGACAACCTGACGCGACCCGACGCTGAGTTGGCGATGCTTCAGGAAATCATTGACGAGACCGTCACCGGTTTGGCAGCGACCCGGCGGTGGCGGATCAACCCTGTTGGCGCACTCGATCTACTCCCTGAGCCGACGGCTCGACAGTTGAAACTTGCTGCGGATTCAACCACCGACGTGAGCGGAATTTTGGTTAATGTTGCGGTTGGCTACGGTGGTCGTCGCGAGGTGGTCGACGCGGTGCGTTCGATCTTGCTTGAGCATGCTGCTGAGGGAACGGACCTTGCCGCATTGGCGTCGGTCTTGGACGTGGAACACATTGCAGAGCATCTTTATACGAAGGGTCAACCTGATCCTGATCTAGTGATTCGTACCTCAGGCGAACAGCGCCTGTCCGGTTTCTTGCTGTGGCAGAGCGCACATTCGGAGTACTACTTCTGCGAGGCCTACTGGCCTGATTTTCGCCACGTAGACTTTCTGCGAGCCCTGCGGGCCTACGCCGCTCGGCAGCGACGGTTTGGCGCTTAGTTCACTGCGCTTCTGGGCGTGTGGGTGCAGCAGGTGCGTTTGTGTCGGGTCATTGGGGCTTGCGTTCGGTGGTGAGGGCATCGGTGACCGAGGTGTCATAGCTGCCGATCCACTCAGGTTTCCAAGACTTGTCGAATTTATTGAGGTTGCAACTGGGGCTGTAGATGGCGATGAGTTCCTGGCTGATTTGTTCGCGGTGTGCGGTCGTGCCGCCGGGCACATCTAGCCAGCACACATGCAGATTGAATTTTCCTCCTGCGCGATCGATCCAGGCCGACGAGCGGGGGTGCCGGAAGGGGAATCCTTCTGCTGAAAGGTCCTCGGCGTGGCCGACAAAAATCACGGAGAATTCTTGCGGGCGTTCGGGGTTGGATTTCGCGAGAATTGCATAAACCCCGGGTTCTGCGGGCGCAGTCCAACCGGCCAATGCTCGAGGGCCCTCGAATGCGTAACCGGCCAGGCTGCCAAGTCGAATCACGGAATTAAGTCTTCAAGTTCGGCGTAGTCTTCATCCTCGCTCAACGATTCTGCTCGGGTAACGGGCCACGGCGGTAATGATGTTTTGGCGACTGCTTCGGCGAACTGTTTCAAGGCTTCTTCTACAGCCAGATCGGAGTTCTCTGCTTCGACAACGATCTGTGCCCCGTAGCCCATGGTGCCCATGCCGGAAGCAATACCGTTGAGGGGAGCCACAGCGTCGGCAAGTTCTAGGGTTTCGTCAAGTGTGACCTCACGGTCGCCTTCGGTTTGCAAGGAAATGCTGTACCGCATGGTTACCCCACTTTCGTTAATCGATCGGCAAGCCTTTCGAGGCTAGCCAGGTTATGACCGGAGTGCACCTCGTCAATGAATGGGTCGGCGACGATCATTCCGAGTGTCGCCGGGACGTACGTTATGGCATCGCCCCGATGGGGGTTCACCCACAGAACACGGTGGGCAATCCGAGCCAAACTTTCCATTGCCTCGGCTAGTTCCTGCGGCTCGCCCCGATCGAGGCCATCGGAGCAAATCACCACTATGGCACCGCGGCCAAGCCGCGACCGGCGTGCCTCGCGCGTGAATTGACGAAGTGAGTCCCCGATCCGAGTGCCCCCATCCCAATCGAGCACTGACTCTCCGGCAAGTCGCATCGCATCATCAGGACTGCGTCGATCGAGAGACTTTGTCACCCGGGTGAGGCGAGTGCCAAAGCAAAAAACATCCACTTTGGCGTTGGCACGTCGAGCAGAGTAGGCGAACTGCAGCAGGTTGCGTGAGTAGTCGGCCATCGATCCCGAGACGTCCAGAATCAGAACAAGCGGACGAAGTTTTTCCTTGCGTTTCTTGAAGGAAAGTTCACGCGGCTCTCCCAGCGCTCGCATCGACTCTCGCACCATGCGCCGCATATCGATCGTTGCTGGCTTGCGTGAACGCGTCATGCGATGAGTGCGACGCTTGGGCGGGGTGACACGCATGCGCGCCATAAGTCGACGAAGCTGACGTAGCTCTTGGTCGGTGCAGTCGGCAAAAGCCTTGTGGCGGTATATCTCCGATGTGCTCGCAACATACCCGAGCTTTACTTCATCAGGACTGATTTCACCCGGCAGTCCCTCCTCGGTATTCGGGATCTCAACGGTGGCACCAGCATTGGATGAAGACTTCATCTTCTTCTGATGCTCGGCGGCACCGGAAATATCGTTGTCAAAGAAGTACCGCTGAAAAATCTCGTTGTAAATTGGGACGTATTCTCGGCGTCGAACCAATGCGGCGCGACCGGCCCAGTACACATCCATGAGGTCGGTGACGTCGAGTTCCGCGACACCTGCACAGAAGGTCAGCAGGTCGTCGGTACCAATGGACAGACCCGCTTCTCGCAACGCATGACCGAAGCCGACGAGCAGCGCATCAATCTGATCAGCTGAGGACATCCCGAACACTCTTCGCCGTGTACTCGAGGTCGTCGCGATCTTTGACGATGGCACCGAGAGTGTCCAATGCTGCCTCCTCGGTGAGCGACTGAACCCCGAGTGCGTCGAGGCTCTCGGTCCAGTCGATGGTCTCGGCCACGCCAGGTAACTTCTCCAGTTCCATTGCTCGGAGCTTGTTCACCGCGGCAACGACCTGGGACGCCAGAATCGGCCCCACCTGTGGAAGTCGCGACCGAACGATGTCAATCTCTCGATCCTGTTCGGGAAAGCCGATCCAGGTATAAAGACAGCGACGCTTGAGTGCGTCATGCAACTCGCGCGTGCGATTCGAGGTGAGGATGACGATGGGGCGGGTCTCGGCGGCGATCGTGCCGACTTCGGGGATCGTTACCTGAAAGTCGCTGAGCAGCTCTAGCAGGAAGGCCTCGAACTCATCATCAGCACGATCAACCTCATCGATCAGTAAGACACAACGGTCGCCGGCTCGCACTGCCTGGAGGAGTGGGCGTTCGACCAGGAATCGCGGGCCGAAAAGGTCTTCATCGGACGTAGCCACTTCAGCGTCACTGAGGGACCTGACGAAGAGCATCTGGCGGGCATAGTCCCACTCGTACAGGGCATGATGCATATCGATGCCCTCGTAGCACTGAAGGCGAATGAGGTCGCGACCCAACATTTTGGCGAGTGTTCGTGCGAGTTCGGTTTTACCGACGCCAACTTCGCCTTCCAGCAGTAGCGGTTTACCCAACCTCAGCGCCAGCAGAAGGGTGGTGGAGAGCCCGCGGTCACTGATGTAGCCCTCATCGCGCAGATCGTCGGTCAAGGAACCAACCGTCACCTCAGCGAAAGAGGAGGTCATTGATGTCACCCGTTGCTCAGCAGATCACCAAGAGACTGGCCGCTACGCTTTCCTTCACGATCAAGTTTATTTCGCCAAGCAGTTGCCACATCGACGCCTTCGCCGCCGAAGCCCTCGAAGGAAACATCCTTCATGTTGCGGCAGACTTTATTGGGATTGCACTCCTCGTCGAGTTCCTGCATCGCGCCCGGTGTGCCCTGCCAGACCGCACGCAGGACCTCCGTCGAACCGTTTGCCTCGTCACTCATGAGTGATCCTCTCGTTGGTTTGTGGAGCCTAGCAACAGGTTAACTGCATCGCAGCCGGAACCTGGCCTCCTATCTGTGTCCTGGGCGGCGCGCTATCACTGAGGTTCATCCATGTCGTCACCCGACGCCACGTCTCCCACCTCGATGAGGATCAGATCGTCAGCATGTGCGCGCAGATAGTCTCTTGCGCCCTGATCACCAACGGCCGACTCGGCGACTCCATCAAAGCGCTCCCTGGCGAAGAGGACCGGGTGGCCGCGCTGCCCGTCGTAGGTTGCCGCCGCGAGTGATGCACCACTGTCGATCAGTCGACGCGCGGCCGCCGTGGTGAGCCCGGGCAGATCCACAAGAGTGACCAACGCCGCATCGACG
>JAFMCH010000086.1 GCA_017857875.1 Actinomycetota bacterium
AGAGCAACCGCCTTGTAAGCGGTAGGTCGTCAGTTCAATCCTGACCGGAGGCTCAGACGGCCGGAACTAGTTCTGCGGCACCGAAAGACACCGAGAACCTGTCGCACCAGATGCTCACGCTGGTCAGGCCGGTGATATCAACGTCGGCAGGAATCGGGTAATTGGCGTTGCCCTTATTGCCCTTGAGTCCGCCGAGATCGACATAGCGGCCATCATCGAAGACGTACCACTCACCTTCGGCCACGGGCGCGTCGGTCAACCAGACTTTAAGATCCGGCCCGTTGTCGGTGTCGAGGTTTTCGATGCGCAAGATGCGCTGGCCATCAGCGAGTTCGACGATGTATGCCTCACCCGAAGTGCCATGTTCATGGGAAATAAATGAGCCCTCAGCCAAAATCACCGGTTCAGCAGGGGCGGGCGACTCACTGGGCTCCGGTGCTGCGGTCGCCGACCCGGCGGCCGGCGACGATGGGGTGGCAGACGCAGCCGGGATGACCGGCGCTGTCACGACAGGAAGGGCTTCATCAACCGTCTCATCCACGAAAAGCTTCCAGGGTTGGAACAGATACAAACCGACGGTTGCGACCATCACGACAATGACCACCGCCGGAATCCACACGATTGGTCGACGAATCATGATGTGTCCCTTCAGTTGCCGCTAGTAGGCAGACGGCCATCCACATTCTGTGGTTCCATCCCAAAAGCAAGTATTCTGCGGGGTCTCAATAAACAGGTGCTGCTCAGAAACAGATGCCAAAACTCTGACCGGTCTATGAGCGGGCAACCCGTGTGAGGTCACCCAGTGCTAGCGACTGACGCTCCAGGCCAAAAAAATTGATGCGGCAAATACCGCCAGCAACGTGCCCCCAGCCCACCACCATTGACTCGGATTTGCGCCCGTGTGCAGCCGCATGGATGTCGCCACTGACGTTGACATTGCAGACGGAACCATCGGCGCTATCTGTGGCGGATGCGTGTAGCCGGTCCAGCCCGTGCCATCGAAGTACCGCCATCTCGTGGGCTGCCACGGATCTGGGTACCAGTCAGCCGGACTCATGTCTCCATCATGCCTGCACGAGCCCACTAAGCGTTACTCAGATACCGGCGCTAACTGCGCCGGAAAGGATCTGAAGGCGTAGGCCGCGCCAATGAGTGCCGCAACCGCACCGGCGATGAACGCCCATCCCATTCCCGACACGAAAGCATTCCCCGTGGCCTCGCGGAGAATTTGCGCATCAGCAGCGGAGATCTGCGCCATCACCAATTGGGCTGAGGCCAACGATTCGCGCACCGCTTCGACAACTGAGGCGGGCACGCTGGCTATGGCATCCCCGGCTGCATCAATATCGGTATCGATCGCACTCCGATAAAATACTGCAACAATCGAACCAAGAATGGCCACACCAAACGAACCGCCCAGTTCCCCAATACCATCGTTAACCGCGGAACCGAGGCCGGATCGCTGTTGGGGCACCGAGGCTAAAATTCCATTTGTCGCTTGCGGCAGCACGCATCCCAAGCCAATGCCCATGAGTCCCAGGGCCGCACCAACATGTACGTAGGCCGAGTCAACTCCAAGCGTGGCGGCGATGAGCAGGCCCAACGAAACGATCAGCAAACCCGCGACCACGACTGACTTTGCACCCAAACGAAGTGCTAGGGCCGGGCTTGCAAGCGATGCAGCAAATAGTCCAAGCGCCCCTGGCAGTACCCCGAAACCTGAGGCCAGTGGTGAAAAACCTTGCACAAGTTGCAGATATTGAGGGAGGAAGAACATCACACCCATCAATGCGAAATAAACCAAGCCCACACTGACCAACGCAACGCGAAAAACTGAATCCGTGAACAGGCTCATGGGCAAGAGTGGGTGTGCGCAATGGCGCTGCCATGCGACGAAACCCCACAGAGCGCCAATCGCGATGATCGCCGCTGACATCGTGACAGCAGTAAAACCACTGTCTGGTACCTCAACGACCGTTACCACCAGGGCTATCAGCCCGACGGTGGACAAGATCGCACCCAGCGGATCAAGGCGCGGCCGGGCTGGGTCTTTCGATTCGGGTACAAACAGCAACACGGCAACGAGCACAACGACGACAAGTGGTGGGTTGACCCAAAACACCGATGACCAACTGAATTGTTCCAGTAAGGCTCCGCCGACGATAGGCCCCAGTCCGATGGCTGCTCCGGCAACAGCCGCCCACAATCCGATCGCCTTGGCTCGCTCTCGTCGATCGGTGAAAACCTGGGCCAAGATCGACAGCGTGGAGGGCATGATGAACGCTCCGCCGACACCCATCACGGCCCGACACACGATCAGCATGTCCACGGAGGTCGCGAATCCACCCGCCAGGGAGGCCGAACCGAAAATGCCAAGGCCGATCACCAGTGCCCGGCGTCGACCAAAACGGTCCCCCAGTGCACCGGCTAGTAACAACGTGCCGGCGAACATCACCGAGTAGGCATCGACGACCCACTGAAGTTCACTCGTGCTGGCCTTCAGCGCCTCCTGCATTTGCGGCAAAGCGACATTGACGATCGTGTTATCCAGTGAAATCAGAGCAAGTGCGGCCGACACGATAAACAACACGACATAACGTCGGCCCGATGACATGAAACGAAAGACTAACGATCAGATCGTCCATGCACCCACACCGAACTCCACGATTCCCGTTAGGGTTTCGGTTGCGCTGCCGGCGCTGCATCCACGAAAGGTGGGCGACTATGACCGCACGACATGAGGACCTCGATCGCTGCTCCCAAGCGCTTTATGAAGCTCGGCGATCAGGTGTACCGATCCCCCCGCTCACCCATGAATTCCCTGACTGGGGCGTGGCTGAGGGCTATGCAGTGCAGCAAGGACTCGTTGAGCGGCTGATCGCCGACGGAGAACGCATCGTGGGTTACAAGTTGGGTCTCACCTCTACTCCCATGCAAGAACTACTGGGCGTTGATCAGCCGGATTTTTCACCCATCTTCGCCTCGGGAGTGTTGAGCGACGGGGCCGAGTTATCCGTGGGTGACTTCATTGCACCTCGGGTCGAGGCTGAAATCGCCGTCGTGCTGGCAGATGACCTGCACGGCCCCGACTGCACTTCGGGCCACGTCGCGAGAGCCACGAGAGGCCTCACGAGTGCGATCGAAATCGTCGACTCGCGAATCGCCGACTGGCAGATCACCATCGCGGACACCGTGGCTGATCTCGCCAGCGGAGGCGCGATCGTCCTGGGCTCACAGGCGGTGGCCCTGACTGCCATTGACCCACGCTTGATCGGCATGGTGTTCACCCGAAACGGGCAGTTGGTGGCCACAGGTGCTGGAGCCGCAGCCCTCGGCAACCCACTCGCAGCAGTTGCATGGTTGGCTAACACGCTGCATCCCCATGGTGGCTATCTGCCCGCTGGATCGGTCGTCATGACCGGAGCCCTACACGCCATGAAGCCAATCAGTCCGGGCGAAACCTGGACCGGCGAGTTTGATCGCTTGGGCCCGGTGTCGTTGAGCGTGACGGAATAGTCGAAGGGACGTGGGGTGATGGGGTTGAGATGCGTAATCGTTGGCTCAGGCAACATCGGCACTGATCTGATGATCAAAATGCTGCGCAGCGAGTCGCTTGATCTGCTCGCATTGGTAGGAATAGACCCGGCCTCTGATGGACTTGCTCGCGCACGATCACTCGGTGTTGAAGCCTCACACGAGGGTCCGGATTGGATCCTCGACAACGCGAAGAAATTCGACATGGTCTTTGACGCCACCAGTGCATACGTTCATATGCGTTACTTCAAGAAGTATGCCGAGACTGGAATCACCGCCATTGACCTCACACCTGCTGCCCGAGGACCCAAAGTCATCGCCGCCGTCAACCTCAGTGAGCATCTAGATGCTCCCAATATCAACCTCGTGACCTGCGGGGGCCAAGCCACGACACCGATGGTGCATGCAGTTCGACGAGCCGCTAGTGCCGTGCCCTACGCGGAAATGGTGTCCACCGTCGCAAGCAAATCAGCCGGACCCGGCACACGACAGAACATTGACGAGTTCACTAAGACAACATCAACGGCGCTACGCGAGATCGGGGGGGCAGACACCTCCAAGGCAATAATCATCCTGAATCCTGCCGACCCACCGATCATGATGCGTAACACCGTGTTTGCTGGCCTGCCTAAAGGCACCGATCATGACGCCGTGCTCGAGTCGATCTGGGCAATGGAAAGGGAGGTAGCCGCCTATGTGCCCGGCTACCGACTCAAGAACCCACCTGTCATTGAAGAAGGCCCCTACCCAACGCCGGGCGGAGTCGTGCCGCATCGGGTGGTCATCCTGCTTGAAGTTGAGGGCGCAGGGGACTACCTGCCCGCATATGCCGGCAACCTAGACATCATGACCGCCGCCGCAATGCGCGTTGGTGAGGCAGTCGCCGAGTATCGAGGAGTCAAGTCATGACGGTACCTGGGGTTAGCCCCGACTATCGACTGATTGATTCAACCCTGCGTGACGGATCACATGCGATCTCACATCAGTACTATGCCGAAGACGTCATCAAGATCGTGGCGGGGCTCGATGCTGCCGGAGTGCAGGTCATTGAAATTGCCCATGGCGATGGTCTAGGTGGGTCTAGTTTCAACTACGGATTTTCCGCCATCGATGAGAAGGAACTCATCGCAAAGGCCTGTCAGACAACAACACAGGCTGAGATCGCTTGTCTCATGATTCCCGGTATCGGCCTGGCAGATGATCTGCGCGAGGTGCGAGAGCTCGGTGTCAGCGTGGCCCGCATCGCAGTGCACTGCACGGAGGCCGATATCACCGAGCAACACATTAAGGTGGCCAAAGATCTCGGCATGGAAGCCATCGGCTTCTTGATGATGGCGCACATGAACTCCCCCGAGGGACTTGTCGAGCAAGCCACACTGCTGCAGTCCTATGGCGCCGACACAATTTATATTGCTGACTCAGCCGGAGCAATGACAACCGATGACGTGCGTCGTCGGGTGAATGCGCTCGTGAAGGCCCTCGATGTTCCCGTCGGAGTCCACGCTCACAACAACCTCGCAATGGCCGTGTCCAACTCCATCGCCGCATATGAAGAGGGGGCAAAAAATCTCGATGGCACTTCTGCTGGTTTGGGTGCCGGTGCCGGCAATTGCCCCACCGAGATCCTGGCAGCAGTATCGGATAAGTACGGAATCAGCACGGGCGTCAACCCACTGATCCTGATGGACGTTGCCGAGGAGATCGTTCGTCCCCTGATGCCACGCCAGCAGGTGATCGATCGGGCCGGCTTGCTGCTCGGGTACGCCGGTGTTTACGGCAGTTTTCTGCTCCATGCGCAGCGTGCTGCGGAGAGATATGCCGTTCCCGTCGCCGATATCATCTTGGAGCTTGGCCGTCGGCAAGTAGTCGGAGGCCAAGAGGACATGATCATTGATGTAGCGCTCGAGCTAGCTCGCCAGCACGCGCAGTCTGAATTGACCGACCCCGATATGGAAACCCGGTGACACTGATGAGTTCTCTGCCTGTTGATGCTCTGGCCGAACGACTCATCACATCTGCGCGCAATCGCACCGCCACGACGCCACTCACCGATGACCACCCAGATCTTGATATCGCGACGGCGTACACGATCCAAGACGCTGTAGTTTCCGCGCGCCAAGCCCAAGGTGCTGTTGTGGCCGGAGCCAAACTTGGCCTCACTAGCGCCGCTAAACAGCAGCAGATGAACGTTGATTCGCCCCTTTACGGCTGGTTGACCGATGACATGCTCATCGACACAGGGGCGGATCTGCAGTGCGAGCGATACATACAACCGCGCTGCGAGCCTGAGATCGCTTTTCTACTGGGCCGAGATATCGCCGGACAAGACGTCTCAGCCGCGCACGTCATTGCAGCGACCGAACTTGTCTTTCCCGCCATTGATGTGCTGGACTCGCGTTTCTCCGGATACAAGTTCGCCCTGCCCGACGTCGTTGCCGATAATTCATCCTGCGCCGGCTACGCCCTCGGCGGACAAGGCACATCTCCGGTGGGCATCGACCTGCGGCTCGTGGGTTGCGCCTTCTACAAAAACGGACAACTCATCGCTTCAGCCAGCGGGGCAGCGGTACTTGGACATCCGGCTGCAAGCGTGGCGTGGCTAGTGCGCGAACTCGCCGTACGCGGCCGGGGCCTGAGGGCGGGTCAGGTGGTGCTTGCCGGTTCGATGACCGAGGCCATCGCCGTATCCCCGGGCGACACCGTCACTTCCCGCATCGACCGCCTCGGATCAATCACCTTGGCATGCGTGTAAGGAACTCCGCCAGGTCAAGCGGGGTCAATTTGCATAACCACAGCCTTCGGCTCGGTGAAGAACTCGCGGCTGAAATTGCCGCCCTCGCGACCGACACCGGAATCTCCTACCCCGCCGAACGGCGCGCGCAAATCACGGATGAAGAAACAGTTCACCCAGACCGTGCCTGCGTTCAACGCGGCAGAAACCCGATGGGCGCGTGACAGGTTTTCGGTAAACACCATGGCGTTTAGGCCGTAACGGGTGTCGTTAGCCAACGCAATAGCCTCCGCCTCGGTATCGAAACACGTGGCGACAGTGATGGGACCGAAGATCTCCTCCTTCACGACGCGAGCCGTAGCGGGAGCATCGGTGATAATCGTGGGCCGCACGCCCCAGCCGGCACCGAGGCCGCCTGTGAGCACCCGGCCGCCGCCAAGGGCCTCGCTGCCCAGATATCCGGCAACCTTGGTGAAATGTTCTTCACTGGCTAAGGCCGACGAGAACTCCGTCGCCGGATCCTTCGGGTCTCCGACGATGAGGGCTTCGGCCGCTGCCTTGTATCGGCTGAGGAACTCTTCGTAAATACCGCTTTGCACATACAGCCGACTGCCAGCCAGGCACACCTGACCCGCATTACGGTAGATAGCTTGCACAGCCCAGTGAACGGCATTGTCTACATCAGCGTCATCAAAAACTATGTTGGCGCCCTTGCCGCCCAGTTCGAGGCTGACCGGCGTGAGGTTGCGAGCGGCCACCGCACTGATGACTTTGCCGGTGCCGGACTCGCCGGTAAACGTGATTCGATCAACGTCGGGATTCTCCGTCAGGGCCGATCCTGCGGAATCTGGGCCGTAGCCATGCACAACATTGAGCACACCCGGCGGGAAGCCTGCCTCGATGGCCAAGCGCCCGATAATCGTTGCCGACACCGGCGTGTCTTCAGCGGGCTTCCACACGACCGTATTGCCCCAGGCCAGCGCGGGCATCACCTTCCACGTACCCAGCATCAACGGAAAGTTCCAGGGCGAGATCGCTGCGGCCACGCCCACCGGCTCCCAGCGTGTATAGGCGTGATGACCGGAATCCATGGGGTAAGCGTCGGCTGTTGATAATCGCGCATGGTCGGCAAAGAAACGCACGTTCGCAATCGAGCGATTGACATCATGATGGGATTGCGTGATCG
>JAFMCH010000017.1 GCA_017857875.1 Actinomycetota bacterium
CGGCTCGCCGAACAAATGGCTGAGTGTCTTGAGGGCGACGGTGTCGAGAGCTTCGGCTTCCGTGATCAGCGCGTCAAGGGCGGTGATGTCCTCATCATCGATATCCGCATTGCGCCAGGCAATCGCACGCTCGCGTAGTTGTCGATCAAAGATCGGTGACGCCGAGTCCATGGGGCTAAATCTGCCGGACGACATCAGCCATCAATTGACCCATGCGTTGGGCGGATGCTTGGCCCGCGGCGAGAACCTCCTCGTGATTGAGCGGTTCCCCGGTGATGCCAGCTGCGATGTTCGTCACCAATGAAATGCCGAGGACATCCATGCCGACAGCGCGTGCGGCAATTGTTTCCAGGGCGGTCGACATTCCGACCAGATCGCCACCAATCGCGCGCACCATCTCTATTTCAGCCGGTGTTTCGTATTGCGGCCCATGGAATTGCACGTAGACGCCTTCTGCCAGTCCCGGGGCAATCGACTTGCACACCTTGCGTAGCTGCGGCGAGTAGGCGTCGGTCATGTCGATGAATTGGGCGCCAAGAAGCGGCGTCACCCCGGTGAGATTGATGTGGTCGCGAATCAACACCGGCGTGCCCGGTTGCCATTGCGTATTGAGTCCGCCGCAGGCATTGGTCAAAATGAGTGTGCGACACCCGGCCGCTGCTGCGACACGTACGCGATGCACAACGGCGTCCACTCCGTGCCCCTCATAGAGGTGGGTTCGACCAAGGAAAACAAGGACTCGATGATCACCCACCTGAATGCTTCGAACCCGGCCCTCGTGGCCGGCCACCCCTGCTGCCCGGAAGCCGGGCAGGTCGTTGACGGACAAATCTAGGTCGGTGTCGCCCAAGAGATCGGCGGCGGGAACCCAACCCGACCCCAGAACGATCGCAATGTCGTGCCGGGCGACTCCGGTCAGGCGAGCAAGCTCGGTGGCTGCCTCGCGAGCGAGAGTGTTCGGGTCGGTCATGTCGGTGCGCGTGGATTCAGACACGGCGATGACGCTATCGCAATAACACGGGCTGGCGTCTTGCCTATCTGGGTCCGATACCGGTGCAGGGGTGCTGGCGGATCTGCGTCACGTAGTCACCCGGTGCGCCACCGGCCTCAGCGGAGTCGGCGAGCATGCCCAGGTAGTGCGCGGACGGCAGGCCGCCCTCATAGGCATCCAGGACATACATCCAAGCGATGGTGTCGGTCGTGAGCAGGTTCACCCTGGCGCGAAGTTTGCGCCAATTGCCAAGGTCGAGGCCTTCCCAATCATCGAGTCGACGCTCATCGAGCGGATGCAGTTCGTAGATTGCCACGAAGACCGCACTGCCGGCCTCTTCGACGACGGTCGCCAGGGAGCCGCCGAGACCAATGTCTTCACCCGCGAAGGTCAATCTCCAGTCGGTGAGCCAGCCGGTGTCCACAAGAGGTGACAGGGGTGCCCGCTCGGCCATGCGAGCCGGATGCAGGTTGGGTCCGTATGCGGCATACAGCACCATGCGGGTCAGCCTATGTCCGCCGTGGCCGTCTTGGTAGGACGTGCGACACAATGGCGCGGTGACCAACGTCGTAATCATCGGGGGCGGCCCGGGCGGTTACGAGGCAGCTCTGGTGGCCACTCAGCTGGGGGCGCAGGTGACCATCGTTGATCGTGATGGTCTGGGCGGATCAGCAGTGCTGACCGACTGTGTGCCCAGCAAGACCCTGATTGCCTCGGCTACGTTCGCGGCGTCGAGTGAGTTGTCCACTCGATTGGGCCTCAGCGGCTCGCACACTCCGCGGCGAAGTGATGTGGATCTGGGTCGCATCAACGAACGCATCAAGTCATTGGCGACAGCCCAAAGCCGTGATATCCACGATCGGCTCACTCGCGACGGGGTGCTGCTCGTGCGCGGCACCGGTCGGTTGATCCCGGCCAGCGGAGCTACCGCTCCGTCGGTGTTAGTAACCAATGAGGATGGTGGCGAGCAGTTAATCGAGGCCGATGTCGTGCTGCTGGCTACCGGAGCCCGCCCACGCGTTCTGCCCACCGCTAAGCCTGATGGCTTCCGGATCTTGACGTGGGAGCAGGTGTATGAGCTTGAAGAGGTTCCCGAGAGTTTGATTGTGGTCGGCTCGGGAGTGACCGGAGCTGAATTTGCCTCTGCCTATCAAAGTTTAGGCAGTGCAGTCACGTTGGTATCAAGTCGTGATCGCGTGCTACCGGGTGAAGATTCCGACGCGGCGGCGGTCGTAGAACAGGTCTTCTCCGAACGCGGTATGACCGTGCTTAATGAATCCCGAGCCACGGGTGCCCGGCGAACCGATACAGGTGTAGTCGTGACCTTGAGCGATGGGCGTGAGATTGTCGGCAGCCATGTGTTGGTGGCGGTGGGTTCACTACCCAACACGGACTCGCTGGGTCTGGCGGCTGCCGGGGTGAGCGTCGATGAGGGCGGATTTGTCACTGTCGACCGTGTGTCACGAACCTCCATGCGCGACGTATACGCAGCCGGAGACTGCACCGGGGTCAATATGCTGGCTTCAGTGGCTGCAATGCAGGGTCGCATCGCGATGTGGCACGCCCTCGGCGATTCCGTGCACCCGCTTGACCTCGACACAGTGTCCAGCACCGTATTCACCGATCCGGAGATCGCCACGGTCGGCGTGAGTCAACATGATGTTGACTCACAACACATTAGAGCCGAGTCGGTGATGCTGCCGCTGAGCACTAATGCCCGGGCGAAGATGCAGAGCATCGAGCACGGGTTCGTCAAGATTTTTTGCCGACGTAGTTCACGCATCGTCATCGGCGGTGTTGTGGTGGGTCCGCATGCCAGCGAACTCATCCACTCGCTGGCCCTCGCGGTGGATGCCCGCCTCACGGTCGATCAATTATCGTCGGCGTTCACCGTTTATCCGAGTCTGAGCGGTTCGGTAGCCGAGGCGGCCAGGCGTCTACATGCCGCCGAAGTCACCCCCACCGAATCCACCTGAGCCGAAATCACCGCCACCGAAATCACCGCCACCAAATCCACCGCCGTCTATGCCGGCTGCCATGCCGGTAGACGCCATGGCGGCCGGCATGGTGAACGCCTGCGCCAGCATGGTGCCCATGAAGATGGCCGGAAGGAGACCGGCAACATTGTCGAAGTACCCCCGCGCATAGGGAGCGTAGGCGGGGCCAGCATTCCAATACGGGCGCATCTGCCCATCCACCTCAACCTGGCGTGCTGGCGGCTCACCGCCGGTGCTGATGATCGTGGCGCATTCGGCGCATGCGGGCACAGCATGGGCGGGGGCGCTGACGTGCCCGCCGTGCCAGGAGACATCGGCGAAACTGACGCCGTGTCGCGGGTCAAAAAAACAAGGCGGCCGCCGAGCAGGTGGCTCGTGACCGCTCATCTGCGCATCTGCGCGAGCAAGCGCATAGCGGCCATCATCAAGGGCTCGGGTTGTTCGCACGATATCGGCCTCGGACTGCAACGCCGCTGAGGTGGCACTGGCAGTGCTGTAGGCATCGAGTGCAACAGCGAGGTCTTGCCGCGAACTGTCAGAGAGGCGGTCGTCTGCTTGATTGAATTGCCCGAGCCGTTCACCGAACTCGGTGATGTCCTCGGTCAACGTGGCGCCCACCTGCGCGAGTCGACGTTGTTCAAGCCGTCGACGAGAACGCCGTGCGCGAAGGAGTACGAGGGCAATCACGATGCCAATTGCCAGGAGCACCAGTACGACGATGCCCATGCCTGAGGACGGGGTGTCGGCTGGCTGGTCGCTGACGGCAGCGACAAAAGTGGAAAGAACCGCGTAGGGGCCGTTGCTTGATTGGCTGGCGAAGGCTTCATTAGCTGCGGCGGTTACCGACTGCAGGGAACTGCCGGCGCGAAATGAATCGCCAACGACGAGCGCGAACGTGCCACCACCCCCGACCGACGCCTCGATGCTGCTGAGAAGTTCATCGGGAGTGATCGGGTCTCCGGCCGTTTGGTTGAGCGCGGAGGCCGGCAGCACGGCGACATAGATCGGTTGCCCCGCTGTCGCCACCTGCGCGCGCAGTTCGGTTGCCTGGCCGGGGGTGAGTGCATTCTCGGCCAGCGGGTCGTTGAGCACCGGGTCAACGCGGAGGGCTGTGGCAATCTCGTTCACCGAAGGTTGCGCGTGTGCCGGTGCGCCCGAGGTCACCCACAGCACCGCCGTTACGAGCAAAGTGAGCAGCAGTAGCGGAGCGCTCCAGCGTTGTGCGGTCATGAGTTTGACGTTACCGGTGAACCCGCACCGGCGCCAGATACGCGAGAGGGTGAGAGGGCTAGTCAGTGATCGCGCATAGTGCTGTCCCGGCTGGCACGGTGATGCCAATGTCGGCGGCGAGAGCAGAAACCGTGCCTGCCTTGTGAGCCGTGATGGGCTGTTCCATCTTCATGGCTTCGAGTACGACGATCAGATCGCCCTGGGCGACGGTGTCGCCGTCGGCCACGGCGATCTTCACGATCGTGCCTTGCATAGGAGCGGTCACATCGTCACCGGAGGCTGCGCTGCCGGCCTTCGACCGCGCTCGTTTCGGACGCGCACTACCGCCCGGTGCCTGGGAACCATGAGTAGCAAGACCCGCTGGCAGCGTCACCACAAGGCGCTTTCCGTCAACCTCCACTACCAAGGACTGCCGCTGCTCGGCTAGTGAGTCCAGGGCAACCCCGTCACCTGCGTTGCTGCCGTGCTCGGGAATCTGGTTGACGAACTCTGTTTCGATCCAGCGTGTATGAACGCTGAACGCGTCTTGGTCGTTGTCGGGGGCGAAAGCTGGGTCAGTGACCACGGCGCGGTGAAAGGTGAGCGCGGTGGCGATGCCGTCGATCTTGAACTCCTGAAGTGCACGGCGCGCCCTTTCCAAAGCCTGGCTTCGGGTGCTGCCGGTCACGATGAGTTTGGCCAGCAATGAGTCGAAGTTGCCGCCGATGGCATCACCGCTGCGAAATCCCGCGTCTACGCGGACACCAGGGCCGCTGGGCAGTTCCCAGACGGCCAGGTTTCCGGGCGCCGGTAGGAATCCGCGCCCGGGATCTTCACCATTGATTCGAAACTCGATGCTGTGACCGCGTACCTGCGGATCGGGGTAGTCGATCAGCCCACCCTCGGCAATGCGGAACTGTTCGCGCACCAGATCGATGCCGGTTACTTCCTCAGAGACTGGGTGTTCGACCTGCAGACGGGTGTTGACCTCCAAGAAGCTGATGGAGCCGTCCTCGCCGATGAGGAACTCACATGTGCCGGCATTGACGTATCCGGCCTCGCGAGCGATCGCCTTGGAGGCTGAATACAACTGCTCAACCTGCTCATCACTAAGGAAAGGAGCCGGTGCTTCCTCGACAAGTTTTTGGTGACGTCGCTGCAATGAGCAATCTCGCGTGGACACAACGACCACGTTTCCTTGGACATCGGCCAGGATCTGCGTTTCCACGTGCCGGGGTCGATCGAGATACCGCTCAACAAAGCACTCACCGCGCCCGAAGGCGGCAATGGCCTCGCGCACGGCGGAGTCGTAGAGCTCTGGGATCTCCTCGAGCGTGCGAGCGACTTTAAGCCCGCGACCGCCACCCCCGAACGCCGCCTTGATGGCGACGGGCAGGCCGTGTTCGCGGGCGAAGGACACGACTTCGTCGGCTGAGGAGACCGGGTCAGCCGTTCCGGGCACCTGGGGGGCGCCGGCACGTGCTGCGATGTGACGTGCCGAAACCTTGTCGCCGAGGTCTCGAATAGCTTGGGGCGGTGGCCCGATCCACGTGAGGCCCGCATCCATGACGGCCTGGGCGAAATCTGCGTTCTCTGATAAAAAGCCATACCCGGGGTGCACGGCATCTGCACCGCTACGCCGAGCGACATCCAAGATCTTGTCGATTTGCAGGTATGTCTCGGCAGCGGTCTCACCGTTGAGCGCATAGGCCTCGTTGGCTACTTCGACATGCAGCGCGTCACGATCGGGATCGGCGTATACGGCTACGGAGTCAAGACCGGCATCAGCGCAGGCACGGGCTATTCGGACGGCGATTTCGCCACGATTGGCGATCAGGACTTTGTGCACGCGCTGCAGTCTAGAGACCCCTGGCGTGGGAGGCTGCTGAGGTGTTCATTCTGGCCTCCGCATCGCCGTCTCGGCTGCGTCTGCTGCAACAGGCGGGCATCAACCCACACGTCGTCGTGAGCGGTGTGGACGAAGAGGCCCTGGTGCGCGAACTTGCTGAACCCAGCCCGGATCAGGTCGCCTCAACGCTGGCGCGCGCCAAGGCGCGAGCGGTTGCAGATTCGATTACTGGACCTGCGCTCATTTTGGGTTGTGACTCAGTGTTTGAGTTCGATGGCCAATCATTCGGTAAGCCGCGTGATCGAACTGAAGCCTGGGAGCGCTGGGAACGTATGCAAGGTCGTTCCGGCATCTTGCACACTGGTCACTGTGTGGTGTCGACCACCGGGCGCACCGTGGCGGCACTCGTGTCCACGACCGTGCACATGGCACAGGCTTCGCAGGAGGAGATCGAGCACTACCTTGATTCCGGCGAGCCGATGCAGGTGGCCGGAGGGTTCACCCTTGATGGCCTCGGGGCGCCTTTCATCGAGAGGATCGAGGGAGATCCGGGCAACGTCATTGGTGTTTCATTGCCTGCCATTCGTCGCCTCGGCCATGAGCTGGGATTGTCCTGGCCTGATGTGATTGCGCTATCGAGGCAGGGCTGAGGCCCGCCAAGCACCTGCGCCGGCGGATACTCTGGGCCGCATCTGTCGAGATGGCGCGTTCCAAAGGCGTTGTTGTTGCACTGCTTGTGCTGGTGCACTGATTGACATCAGGGCGGCGGTGATGGCGGCGACCTCCGCAGCAGTTGCGTTGCCCGTGATCGTGACAAGTGTTGCCGTGGCGGGGTCGGTCATAGCGGAATGTTTCCGTGTTTCTTAGGGGGTCGACTAGCGCGCTTGCCGCGCAGTGCGCGAAGGGCGCGCGTGACTTGACCGCGAGTTTCACTGGGTAAAATAACCCGATCCACATAGCCGCGTTCGGCTGCGATGTACGGGTTGGCAAGCGTGGAGTCGTAATCGCTGATCCGCTCGGCACGAGTCGTCTCGGGATCCTTAGAGTTAGCGATTTCATTGCGGTACAGAATGTTTACGGCACCTTGGGCGCCCATGACTGCAATTTGCGCCGTGGGCCAGGCAAGGTTGATGTCAGCTCCGAGGTGCTTTGAACCCATGACGTCATAGGCGCCGCCATAGGCCTTACGCGTAATGACCGTGACCAGCGGAACGGTGGCTTCGGCATAGGCGTAGATCAACTTGGCGCCGCGACGGATGATGCCATCCCACTCTTGGTCGGTGCCGGGCAGGAACCCTGGAACATCCACAAGGGTCAGGACCGGGATGTTGAAGGCATCACACGTGCGCACGAAGCGTGCTGCTTTCTCTGACGCATCAATGTCGAGGGTGCCGGCAAATTGCATGGGTTGGTTGGCCACCACACCTACCGGGTGGCCATCGACACGACCGAAGCCGCAGATGATGTTCGGAGCAAACAGAGGCTGAGTTTCGCAGAACTCTCCCTCATCGAGTATGTGTTCGATCACCACATGCATGTCGTAGGGCTGATTGGGGGAGTCTGGGATGATCGTGTCGAGTTCGAGGTCGTCTTCGTTGATCGACAGATCAACAGTTATGGGAAACACCGGTGGCTGGTCGAGGTTGTTACTCGGTAGATACGACAGCAGCGACCGAACGTAATCGAAGGCGTCGGATTCATCCTCGGCCATGTAATGCGCGACACCGGATTTTGTGTTGTGGCTGCGAGCGCCCCCGAGGTCTTCGAAGGCAACATCCTCACCGGTGACTGTCTTAATGACATCTGGCCCGGTGATGAACATATGTGAGGTTTTGTCGACCATGATCGTGAAGTCGGTGATGGCCGGGGAGTAGACCGCACCACCAGCGCACGGACCCATGATGAGCGAAATCTGCGGAACAACTCCCGAGGCCTGCACATTGCGATAGAAGATCTCGCCGTACATGGCCAGCGATACGACGCCCTCTTGAATGCGGGCGCCCCCTGAGTCGTTGATGCCGATGACCGGGCAGCCGGTCTTGAGTGCAAGATCCATAATTTTCACGATCTTTTCGCCGAAGACTTCGCCGAGTGAACCTCCGGCGACGGTGAAGTCCTGTGCGAACACACACACGGGGCGGCCATCGATCGTGCCGTAACCGGTGACGACTCCGTCGCCGTAGGGCCGGTTAGCCTGCATACCGAAGTTGGTGGAACGATGCCGCGCCAAACCGTCCACCTGGGTGAACGAATCTTCATCGAGGAGCGCATTGACGCGTTCCATCGCGGTGAGCTTGCCTTTGGCATGTTGCTTCTCGACGGCGGCGGATCGTCCATCGAGCGCTTCAGCGCGCCGCTCCAGGAGATCAGCAGCCTTTTGGGCGGTGGTCGGTGGTTGAGGTGGTATCTCCGGCGACGTCGTCACGCCCGTACTGTATCCAGATGGTGGTGCGGCCGTGATCATGAGAGACCTTCTCGGTGAGGCGCTGCGTCAGAGCGGCGCCTGGGGCTCGTGGCCCGAACCAATCGTGGTCGACGCAGTCGACTCCACGATGAGGACGATGACGACCCTTGCCCATGACGGTGCGGTTGAGGGCCAGGTGGTTGTTGCTAGGTCGCAAACCGCAGGTCGAGGCCGCCACGGTCGAACCTGGGTGTCAGCGCTTGACCAAGGTGTGTGGCTGTCAATTCTCATGAGACCGACCGTTCCGGCCACGACCGCGAGCACACTGCCCTTGGTTGTGGGTTTGGCGGTGGCCGATGCGTTAGGTCGCGAGTGGGGCCTAGATGTCCGGCTCAAGTGGCCCAATGATGTGGTGGTTGCCACGATTGAGGGTGATTCGGCTAACACTGATTGGACCAAGCTCGCCGGTGTACTGGCTGAGCGGATCGATGACGGCGGAATCATTATCGGTGTCGGCATCAACGTCAGTCAGCGGCGAACGGATCTACCGTCTGGGGCAACGTCATTGGTGACCTATGCGCGGAAGTTCAGTCCGGCAAAACCGGTCGATGAATCACCCGTATCGCTGATCGTACGGACCGCTGCAGCGGTGTTGGTCGAGGTTTCGTCTGCCTACCGGCACTGGGTATCGGGTGCATGGATGATCGATAGATATCGGCAGCAGTGCGTGACCATTGGGCGGAAGGTTCAGGTGGAGCACATCGCAATGTCGCAGGTAAGAAATGAGCGCATTCAGTCTGCGGGCACGTTCACGGCCGTGGATGTAGACGCAGCCGGTCACTTGATGGTGCGAGACGATTGCGGCGCGGTCCATGCAGTGACTGCCGGTGATGTGACGCTGACACCGTCGTGTCCGCCCGGAGATGCTCGATAGCCGTGTCACTATGCCGGTATGGGATACCCGCGCCGCCTGCTCAGTGATGACGAAACGATTGTGCTGGAGCTCAAGCCACACTGGCGAGCCCTGATCGTGCCGGTCATCGTGCTCCTGGCGGCGGTCTTTGTTGGAACATGGACGTTCTCGACGTGGGGTTCGTGGTTTTCCGGTCCGGTCGGTTCAATCGGGCGCTGGGCGATCCTGGCGGTCGCCGTCATCGTCGTGGTGGGGTTCGTGCTTCGCCCCTTCGCGCAGTGGTTGAGCACCCAGTACGTGTTTACCGACCGGCGAATCATCACCCGCTTTGGCATCTTGTCTAAGCACGGTCGCGACATGCCGCTGTCGAAGGTGAACAACGTTTCGTTTGAGGTCAGCATGTTTGGGCGTCTGCTGAATTACGGCCGCTTGGAAATTGATTCCGCGAGTGGTGAGGGCCTACGCATCAGCGACGTACCTGATGTCGAGGTGGTGCAGCGGGAGATCTATCGGTTGCATGAAGAAGACGACGAGAGACGCCGGCAGATGTAGATCAGGGTGCTAGATAGGCGTGCTTGCGTCGCGTTCTGCAAGCTCGTGTTCGGGTGAATTTTGATCGGGTAGCGCCGGAAAGACCCAGCGTCGGTAGGACCAAAACCTAAAGATCGTGCCGAGGCCCAAGCCAATGACGTTGGCGCTGACGTTGTCAGCCAGAGCGCTCGTCAGGCCCAGCGCGTAGTGGCTGAACCACAGGCATGCCAGCGCGATCATCAAAGCGACGCCGTTGAGTAGGAAGAACATGATGTACTCGCGGCCCATGTGGGTGCGCCCACGATGACGGAAGGTCCAAAAGCGGTTTCCGAAGTAGGCGACGGTCGTTGCTGCCACCACACTGACCACCTTGGCCGTCAGTGGCCGGTCATAGAACCACTCAGAGCCGCCACCGAAGCGCAAAAAGTTAAAAAGTCCTATGTCGACGATGAATGCGAAGAGTCCGACGATTCCAAACTTAGCGATCTCGCGAAACAGCGTGCTGACCGTTCCGGTGACTGTCGCATGCAAACGACGCACCACGGAGGGTGCTTCGGCGACGGATTCAGGCACCCGATGATGGTACCTGCTTTCCAGCGCGATCCTGCGGTCACAAAGCGGTCATCAATAGGATCCACAGATGAGCGCGAATCCGAGGGTGGGAATCGTCGGTGGCGGGCAGCTGGCGCGGATGACCGCCGGGCCTGCTGCAGCCTTGGGTATCGACCTGACCGTGTTGGCTGCCGACCCGGGTGATTCGGCCGCACAGGTCGTGCGCAACGTGCTGGTGGGCTCGCATGACGACCTGACCGCGCTTGAGGGGCTATCTGGCTCAGTGATCACTTTTGATCACGAGCAGGTGCCACCGGAGTTTCTCGTTGCTCTCCAGGCACGCGGTGAGGTTGTTCGGCCCGGGCCCGATGCGCTCATTTATGCGCAGGACAAGGCTCGAATGCGTCAGGCGCTGGCGCAACTTGGCGCCCCGGTGCCCGACTGGGCGATCGCCCAGGGCGCCCAAGACGTCGCCCGGTTCGCCCAGGAGCACTCCTGGCCGGTTGTCCTGAAGGCCTCGCGCGGTGGGTATGACGGACGCGGAGTGTGGGTGGTGGAATCGATCGAGCAGGCCGATGAACTGATCGGGAATGCCGTCTTGGCGCCGGGCGCGGTGTGGTTGGTCGAGCAGTTCCTGCCTTTTGGCGCGGAGATCGCAGCCCAGGTTGCGCGCTCCCCGCATGGCCAGGCGGTGGCCTACCCGGTGGTGGAGACGGTGCAAGACCAAGGCATGTGTGCGCGAGTTATTGCACCGGCACCCGGTTTGAGCGATGACCAGGCGGTTGAGGCGACCCGACTGGCCCTCATGATCGCCCGGGAACTAGACGTGGTCGGAATGCTCGCTGTGGAAATGTTCGTGGTCGACGATCGACTTGTCGTGAATGAACTTGCGATGCGACCACATAACAGCGGACACTGGTCGATCGAAGGAGCGGTCACTAGTCAGTTTGAAAACCACCTGCGCGCTGTGTTGGATTGGCCGCTGGGTGATCCGCGACTGATCGCGCCGCACGCCGTCATGGTCAACATAATCGGGCCTGATGGGCCCATCCCGCCGCTGCATGAGGCGTATCGTCATGTGTTAGCTCGAGATCCACAGTTGCATGTGCACCTGTACGGAAAGCAAACCCGACCGCGCCGCAAACTCGGTCACGTCACGGTGGTGGGTGATGACCTCGATGATCTATTGTCACGTGCTCAACACGCTGCCGACTACATGATGGGAATCGTTGATGAGTGACCAGCGCGATCCGGGTAATCAATCGAGCAGTGCTCGAGTCGGCATCATCATGGGTAGTGATTCGGATTGGCCGGTGATGGAACAGGCCGCGATCGCGTTGGAGGAGTTGGGCATCAAGGTCGAGACCGATGTCGTGTCGGCACATCGAATGCCCGATCAGATGATTGATTACGGCCGGTCAGCGCGCGCCCGCGGACTTAAAGTGATCATTGCTGGGGCTGGCGGCGCGGCTCATCTGCCGGGAATGATCGCCGCTGTCACGACTTTGCCGGTCGTAGGGGTTCCTATTTCGCTGCCACCGCTTGATGGCATGGACTCGCTGCTGTCGATCGTGCAAATGCCGACTGGCGTGCCGGTGGCGACCGTGGCGATTGGCAATGCACGCAACGCTGGACTCGTTGCCGCCTCAATCCTGTCCACAGCAGATAGCGAACTCGCCGATCGACTTGACGAGTACCGGCAACAACTGCGCGCCTTGGCCGAAGCCAAGGGCGACCGGGTGCGCAATCGCGCGTGAGGCCCGCGACGGCCTAGTTGCTTTCCTCACTGCGCAATTGCTCGATTCGGCGCCGAAGGTTCATCCGGCTGTCGCGTCGTAGCTGTGCCTCGCGAAATCGTCGCTGTTCGTCGGTGGTTTCGGCAAGCACTGGGCAGACGGGGGTTGGCTGTCCTGCCTCATCGATCGAGACGAACACCAGATAGGCCGAGCCCACGTGGATGTGTGCAGAACTACCTCGTCGTTGAACCTCAACGCGCACGCCCACCTCTAGGGATGTGTTGCCCGTCCAGTTGACCGATGCTTTGGTAATCAAGATGTCGCTAAGGCGCACCGGTTCAAGGAATGCCATTTCGTCCATGAAAGCGGTCACGGCCGGCCCGCCGCAGTGGCGCGCGGCGCAAGTGCCACCGGTGGTGTCCACTGCTCGCAAGATCACGCCGCCGTGAACATTGCCCAGGTTATTGGCGTCCATGACCTCCATCACCCGCGCCAACGTCACCTGTGATTGCGAGACTGCGCGAGGCTCCTGAGCATTTTCAAGACCGGGGGTCGTCATGGGTCTGCAGACTAGCGGGCTGTGGGCGCTAGCCTGCCCGTATGCGACTGAGCGTGATTGGAACCGGCTACCTAGGTGCGACCCACGCCGCATGCATGGCCAGCCTGGGCCACGATGTGGTGGCCATAGATACCGACGCTGCCAAGATCGATCTATTGACGCGTGGCACGTTGCCGTTCTTTGAGCCTGGCCTCGGCGAATTGATCGCCGAACAGTTAGCAACCGGACGGCTCCGGTTCACCACCGACATTTCAGCCGTGGCTGACGCGCAGGTGCATTTTATTTGCGTGGGTACACCGCAAAAGGCAAGTGCCTATTCCGCCGACCTCTCTCAGGTGTGGTCCGCGGTTGATGCTCTCGCCCCGTACCTCACCAAACCGACGCTGGTCGTTGGCAAGTCAACCGTTCCTGTGGGAACGGCAGCATTGATGGGCAGCCGATTGCATCAGGAGTCACCGGCAGGGGCGGCTGTCCATGTGGCTTGGAACCCGGAATTTCTGCGCGAGGGGCACGCGGTCTCCGACACGTTGAATCCTGATCGGCTTGTGGTCGGCGTTGAATCTGATGCCGATGAGCAACTCCTGCGCGACGTGTACGCCGATCTGCTAGACCGTGAAACTCCATGGATCTCAACGGATTTAGCGACTTCTGAGCTGGTGAAAGTCTCCGCGAATGCGTTCTTGGCAACGAAGATTTCGTTCATTAATGCCATGTCTGAAGTGTGTGAGGCTTCGGGTGCTGATGTCGTGACTTTGTCGCAGGCACTGGGTATGGATCCGCGGATTGGTCATCAGTTTCTACGGGCTGGACTCGGGTTCGGCGGTGGGTGCTTACCCAAGGACATCCGGGCATTCATGGCACGCGCGGGCGAATTGGGCGTTGACCAGGCGCTGACGTTCTTGCGTGAGGTAGACGAGATCAACCTGCGCCGTCGGACGCGGACCGTGGACTTGGCTCGCGAGTTGGTCGGCGGAACCTTTCGCGGGCGTCAGGTGGGAGTCTGGGGTGCGGCCTTTAAGCCGCATAGCGATGACGTTCGTGATTCGCCGGCATTAGATGTGGCGGCCGCGATGTACACAGAGGGTGCGGAGGTAATCGTTCATGATCCGCAGGCAATGGCAAATGCAGCGGAATCGTTTCCGCATCTGCAGTACGCTCAGTCGGCGTTGGCAGCAGCCCGCGATGTCGACGTGCTGCTGCTGTTAACCGAGTGGCCTGAGTACGTAGAAGCGGATCCGGAGATGGTGGCGCACGTGGTGCGAGAAAGGAACATCATCGATGCCCGCAATGTCTTGCGGCCCAGTTCGTGGCGTTCTGCAGGTTTCGTCTACCGGGGTCTAGGGCGACCTAACAGCTAGGGAATCGGTGCGTGTTGCCCAACGCTAAGCACCACGAATAAAACCTGCGCCCCAACAGGTATGCATTGTTATCAGGGCTATGGGTATTCGCCACTTCACCGCAGGAGTCGCTCCTCGGCCGATATGCGCGCTTGCTGCCGCAACACCGCCCGCGTAACCCAGTGCGGGCAGCATTGAGACGGCAGACAACACCGATTTTCTGCTCCACAACGACACAATTGCCAGTGCTGTTCCGGCTGCAATCGCCGTCACCACCGCAGGCGGTGCCAGGTAGCGAGCCGACACGGTTTCGGGGTGACGTCGGGTCACTTCTCGACGCCATCGACCGTACTGCCAGTACTGGCTAGCCAGGGCTCGGACGCCAGCGCGCGGTCGATAAGACACCTGTAGGTCCGGGGTAAACCAGATCAGCCCGCCAGCGGCCCTGATGCGATGGTTGAGTTCCCAATCCTGGGCGCGCACCATTGATTCGTCGAAACCACCCGCCGCTTCAATCGCCGTTCGTTGGAACACCCCGAGGTACACGGTGAGTGCTGGTCCGGGTTCGCCCCCGATGTGAAAGGCGGCGCCGCCGACCCCAAACCATGACCGCATCGCGGCGGCCACCGCTTTTTCGAAATCTGTCTCACCTTCGGCGGCCATGACACCGCCCACGTTGGCCGCACCCGTCGCGTTGAGGGTGGCCACGGCGGTAGACAGATACGTCGGCGGAATGAGGGCGTGGCCGTCCACGCGCGCAATGATGGAGTACCGAGCCTGGGCAACGGCGGCGTTAAGACCCGCTGCAGTCTTGCCGCTGGGATTGCCGACCAGGCGAACGCGGTCATCGGCGTCGGCCAAGGCGGTCGCGACAGCATCCGTCGCATCATCGGATGGGCCCAATGCGAGGACAATTTCGATCGGGCCTGGGTAATCGCTGGCCAGAATGTTGGCGACAGCGTCACGAAGGTGACGCTCCTCATTCAAGATGGGGCTAATGACCGAGACGCCCGGATAGGTCACGGGCGCTGGGACCATGTCATCTGAGCCGTTCATCGATGACTCCACGATCAGGCAGGGTAGCCTCCGCTTCATGAAGTCGCGTGCGGGGCTGGTGGCTGGTGTCCTGCTCGGCGCTGTCTTAGGCGTAGCGGTCGGCCTCACCTGGGGTGCGCAAAGTGAGTCGACCTCGGCGATGTGGGCATTGCCGATCTCCCTAGCTGCTGCCTTCGGCGTGCTGATGGGTGCGGTGGGTCAAGTTGCCCAATGGGTGCGAGCAGCCGCAGGTAGCGCGAAACGGCTGGAATACGCCCAGGCGCGATCGGCCGATGATGCCAAAGCCCTCAGGCGAAAACTAGACGATGTCGCGGTCAAGGTGACTCGAACCGAGCGTGACCTGCATCGGCGCACCGACACGTTGACGCAGCAGATCACCCGGTTGACCGATCAACTGGCTCGCCAACGCGAAGAGATAGCCAGCCTGCGCAGCGCCACCCGTCAATCCCTGGATGACCAGATGGCGTTGGTGGAAGCCCACAGCCAGTTGCAGCGCCTGGTTCCTCTTGATCAAGCCATGCCCCGGCCGGGCACCTGGGCGGCCTCTGAGGATCTCCTGCTGTGGCTGGTCAGCCACGTTCTGTCCCAACAGCCCCGGTTGATTGTCGACCTAGGTAGTGGTCAGTCCAGTGTCTGGATGGCCGCTGCTCTGCGGCGGTCGGGGGCACCAGGCCGTGTGGTGGCCATCGACCACGACCCCGAGTATGCCGCTGCAACCAGGGCATTGGCCGCTCATCACGGCGTGAGCCGATGGCTGGAAGTGCGTGTTGCGCCGCTGACCGATGTCGTGGTGGCCGGTCGGCCCTGTCGTTGGTATGACCCTGAGGTCTTTACTGACCTCCACGATATTGATCTGGTGAGTGTTGACGGCCCACCCGGTCAAGGCGTTACCCAGGCGCGCTGGCCGGCGCTGCCGTTTCTCGACAGCCGCCTGAGTTCACGGGCGACAGTCGTGATGGATGACATGATCCGAACCGATGAGCAGGACATAGTTGACGACTGGTTAGCCACCTACCCGCAGTGGCAGGTGCAGCGCCTAGATTTCGAAAAAGGTGCCGCGGTGTTGACGTGTGGTGAGGCGAACCCGATTTAGTTGCAACGCACAGTATTTGCGGTGGTGGGATCGGTAATCTGATCAGATTTGGAACCGTCGGATTCCTGCTCGCTCGCGGTCGATTCACTCGGTGTTGGCGAGTCACTCGGGGCTACTGGGTTCACACCGGTGAAGTCCGCGCCAATGACTATGGTGATGACCGTGCCACTGACATCTTCAACAGCCAATGCGCCCGGAAGTGCTGCGGCCATGGCCTCGCCGATCGCTTCTTGACCGGTGGGGTACCTGATTTCGGTCACCGAATAGTCCGGCCGATCAGCATTTGCGATGTCAACGATGGTGAAGCCCTGACCGCTCAATAAGGCGGCAACCTGTCCGGCTCGGCCAGCGATGCCGCTGCCGTTGAGGACACGGAGGGAGATATCTGATGCAGACACAACAGCCCCAGAGTCTGTCGATCCACCGGACTCCTTCTTGGGTGTTAACCACGGTACGTCATCGGCGATCGATGCCCACAACCCCGCTGCTCGTTCGGTATCTATCACCACATTGGCGCCATCGCCGCGTTCGAGCCAGGGCATAGTCAAGAACGTGATGTCCTCAGGGCGCACACCCCGAGCGCTCAGCACTGTGTCTTGGAGAACATCGCGCTGGGCCAGACCGGGGTCGGTCGTCAAGGATGAAGTGGCCGCATCCAACACCGAATACAACTGAACCGGATTGAGTAGCAGTTGGGTATCGGTCGCCTTGCGGATCATCGATGACAAGAAAGCCTGCTGGCGCTTGATTCGAGACAGGTCGGATCCGTCGCTCAAGGTTTTGCGGGCCCGCACGAAGGCCAGGGCCTGCTCTCCATCGACGACGCTCGTCCCGGCTGGCAGGACGAGCTTGCTTTGCGGGTCATCAACGGCTTCGGTCAGGCACACCTCGACGCCGCCAAGGGCATCAACGACCGTCTTGAAGCCGGCAAAGTCGATGACCGCGAAGTGGTCGATCTCCAGCCCGGTCATTTCCTCGACCAGCTTTTGGGTGCAGCCGGGCCCGCCGATTTCGAAAGCGATGTTGAACTTGTCCTCGAAACCTCCCGCCATCTCCCCAGTACCGGTGCGCGGGCACTGGGGAATGGTGACCCAGGTATCGCGCGGAATACTCACGGCGGTGGCAAAACTGCGATCGGCTGATACATGCAGCAAAATGGTGGTGTCAGATCGCTCGCCCGTGTAGATGGTGGGGTCGCCGTATCCGCCGTCATTGTCATCCTGGCGGCTATCAGAGCCCATCAGCAGCATGGTGATGGGCTTGTAGTTGCCCGCGTCATCAATCACCGTGGTGTTGGGTGCGCGACCCACGACCCCGGACACGTCGACGGTGTCGATGTTGTCCTGCAGCGTGCCGTATACGTAGTCCATGCCAGCACCCACGAGCGCGGTCGTCACGACAGCCAGGGCGGCGCCGCCGGCGACGAGTTTGGGCCAGCGACCTCGGGTGCGCGACTCAGCAGGTGTGCTCAACGCTTCGTCCTCCTCATGAGTATCGCTCGTCGCCGGTTTCGTCGCGATGGCCAAGCCTAGGACGTGATCGGCGCCTGAGGCGTTCCCGCGCCGGTCACTTTGACCTCGGAGTTCTCCCGTTTTCTGGGAATGTGGTGGGAGTGACCTGTGTGACGGGTGAGTCGGCTTGACACCTTAGGGGAGCAGAGAGGCACCCTAACTCAAGTGAGAAGTTCAGTCGGCGTCCCCAGCGAAGCACCTCAGGGTCCTCGCAGGCGCGGATCCTGGCATCGGGTTGCAGCGGTGGGATCAGCCGCCCTGATCATTCCCGCCACTCTTGCCCTACCGGTGGTCGATTTTTCCGCCGGTAGCCAGCCGGTTACCGGCCAAGAGCCGGTCACGCCCAGCGTGGCCAGCATGGCACTTGCTGATGTGGACGAACAGGGCCTCGCTGATTCACCGGCACCGGCGATCGAAGTGCCCCTGATTGGCGACGACGGCAGTGCCGATGTGAGTGCCGATGTGAGTGCCGACGGAAGTGTTGACGATCACGCTGATGAACGTCACACGCATCGTGACCCCACCGTGGCACTGGCTCCGGCGGCTGTCATGCCGCGCACCGAAACGGCTGATTTTGGTCTCGTTGGCATCACCGCGGCCGAGGCATTCGACCCAAATACCAGGGTGGTCATCCGCATTCGCGAGGCCGATGGTTGGACCAATTGGGCGGAGTTGCCTCTCAGTGAGCATCGACCCGACCCGGGCTCCGACGAAGCGCAGTCGGCCCGCTACGCGACCGAGCCGTTGGCCACGAACGGGGCCGATGGCGTGCAGGTGCGTATCGATACGCCGACGGGCCTTGTTCCCGTTGACACCACCTTGACCATGATCGACAACCCGGTCACACCGGCCGATCAACTGCTGGGCACTTCATCTTTACCGGTTTCTTCGGCATCTGCAGCCGCGGCAAAGCCGACGATCATCTCCCGCTCGCAGTGGGGGGCAAATGAGTCACTTCGGCGTGGCACCACGACGTACTCCGACACCGTCAAGGTCGCCTTCGTGCACCATGTGGTGTCCAGCAATGACTATTCCCAAGCCCAGGCCGCCCAGCAGATGCGCAATGTGTACTCCTGGTTCACCCAGGGAATCGGGGTCAACGATTTCGGCTACAACTTCGTGGTTGATCGTTTCGGAAATATCTACGAGGGCCGTGCCGGTGGTATCGATGCCGCGGTGAATGGCGCGCACACACAGGGTTTCAATTCGCAGAGTTTCGCCGTGTCGTTCTTGGGCAACGCTGACACTCTGGATCCCACGAAATCCCAGGCCGCGAAGATTATCAACGCGTTTGCCGACCTCATTTCCTGGAAGTTTGCCGTGCACCATGTCGATCCGCGCGGAACTGCAGTGCTGACCTCGTCCGGACCAGGCCCAGGCCAGGGCGGTACATCGATGTACTGGCCGGGGGTGCGTGTCTCTACGCCCACGATTGCCGGACACGGTGACATCGGCAATACCTCGTGCCCGGGGACTTTTCTGCGCCCCTACATCTCGACGTTGCGGACGAAGGTCCAAAGCCGTCAAGGTGCCACATTCTTCTACCCGTCGGTGACAGGTTCGGGTATGACCTGGGGTTCGGGATCGTCGGTCGTGGTCAGCCCGATGGCGACGGCCGAGTCGGCCTTTTCGATGACGGTGACGTCGGCTTGTGGTGATGTCTTGCGCAAGGTTTCGGCCAAGACATCATCGGCGGGCAAGGTGAACATTTCCTGGGACGGCAAGGACAATTCTGGCAGTCGAGTACCACCTGGCCGATACACCCTGACGGTGAACGGATCGTCCCAGGGTGAGAATTTCTACCCCTGGAGCGGCGATGTTCGCATTGCTTCGGGTCCGGGAGCACCGCCGGATCCCTGCAGTCCGCCTAGTGAATTCACCGTTACCGGTACGGGCTACGGACACGGCGTAGGACTGTCTCAGTGGGGAGCGCTCGGGCAAGCCCGTGAAGGCCGAACCGCCGAACAGATTCTGAGCCACTATTACCCGAACACTCGAGTTGAACAGATGGCGCAGGCGCAAGACCTGCGGATCGGGTTGTTGTACCAGGTGAGTTTCGCTCAGGCAAAAACTGAGGCTATTGATCGGGCGGGGGGAGCACTGGAAATAGTCCTGGGCAGTCGCGTGATTCCTGGTGTTGCCGGCGCAAGTTACAACTTTGCCCCGAGCAATAAATACGTGCAGGTCAAGGTGACTGTCAATGGTGTTCAAAGCACCCTCGGGCGCGCTGAGAAGGTTTCGGTTCGTTGGGCTGGCACAGCTGACCCCGGCGCAACCGGAAATGCCGCTACCTTGTTGAACGTGATCGGACCTGGTGAGTCTTTTGCCTCTCCTCGACACCGATACCGCTACGGCACAGTCGAAATCACCAACCAAACAACATCCTCGGGTCGACGACTCGCGGTGGTGAATGTCCTTGCAATGGACGAATACTTGCGTGGCATCGCGGAAGTGCCTGCCTCGTGGCCGGCGGCCGCGCTCGATGCGCAGGTGATTGCGTCCCGGTCGTATGCCATGGCCAAGTACAAGGCCGGCGTGCGATCGGCGTGTGACTGCCATATGGATGATGGCGGCGGGCCCTACTTTGATCAAACTTTCCATGCCTGGGCGGTCGAAACCGGCGCAAGTGGCTCCCAGTGGGTGAAGGCGGTGCAGCGCACCAGTAATGCCAGCGGTCTTGGAACTGTGGTGACCTATCAGGGCGATCCCATTCCTGCCTTCTACACCGCAGCCACGGGTGGCCGCACGTCATCAAGCGCTGATGTCTGGGGTGGTGCTGGCTATCCCTGGGCGCGGGGAGTTGATGACCGATGGAGCTTGACCGTCGATGGCAATCCCTATCGCACCTGGTCGGTGACCGCATCGCAGTCGCGGATGAATCAGATCTTCGGTGTCAGCGACATCATGTCGGTGGCCGTGAGCGCCAAACTTGACTCTGATGCGGCTCGTACCATCACAGCAACAACCTATGACGGAAATAGTGCCTCAATTTCTGCCACAGCATTCCGGTCGGCACTGGGGCTGAGGTCGACGTATCTGTCGTCCATCGCAGCCGACCAGGCCAACAGCACACCGCCGGCTGACCTGAACGTTTCGGTCTCCGTCCTGCGTCGCCCCACGGGAAAGATTACCGAGGGCGACACGGTGGTTCTCAAAGGTCGTGTGAAGCCGATGTCTAGCGGGTTGATCGTGCAGCGACAGGTGCGATGGGGGTCTTTGGCCTGGCAAAACCGCGAGCGCGTGATACCCGACTCCACCGGAAAATACGAATTCACCCTCGCCAACATTGGGCCGGTCGGCACAACGTATTACTGGCGGACGTTGGTGTTTGATGGAAGCACGCTGGTGGGCGCGAGCGGTGAGCGCAAGGGCACGGTGGTGGCCGCCAACACTCCATCCGCGCCAGTGCCGACACCGCCGGTGGCGACGGAGCCGCGCAGCGAGGTATCTGTGTCTTTAATCAAGCGCCCCAATGGCAAGGTCAAGTCTGGAACTGACGTCACTTTGCAGGGTCGTGTCGCGCCCATGAAGTCGGGGCTTTTGGTGACTCGCCAGGTCTCGTGGAACGGCGTGGGTTGGCAAAGTCGCGATGTCGTGAAGCCTGGTTCGAATGGCCGATTCAGGTTTGCGGTGCCCGATGTGTCACCGGCGGGGCGCACCTATTCCTGGCGCGTGGTGGTGTCACAGGGGCCCAAAGCGATCGCCACGAGCAAGCCTCGCTCGGCCGTAGTCACAGATTAGGGCAAGGTAGGTGGAGCCACAGTCAACGCCGGCGGTCGATGTAGGTGGCGGTGATCGCCTCGCCGGACACGTCGATCATCGGTGGTGACTCACCGTTATCCACCAGCACAACCGCTGCATCGGCCACCAACGGTACGGCCAGCAGCAGAAGCCAGGCGTCAAGCGATCCAATTGTCCAGTCGCTGCGTGACACGAGCAGGCGCCCGCCCGGACGTAGTTTGGTTTCTTGGACCACAAGAGTTGCTGCAGTAAGTAGTTGCGTATTGCTATAACGAGCGCCGTGGAGTTGTAGTGCTTCGTCATCGGCTGCTGGCCATACAAACGGCGCGAACGTGTCTGGATGAGCGCGCGCCGCAACGGCAGCCTCAATCACGTTGTTGGGCAGATTTCGCCCACAAGGCATACCGAAGGCCGCTAACGAGACGCCGATTACGTCTGTGCCGGGAGCGTCGGACACACGTGCGGTATCAATCACCGTGAGTGCATTGCTGTCGATTTGCCATGGGCGTGCGATCGCACCGGTCAGTGCCAGTGCACCTATCCAGACTGAGGCCTGCCAGTGCAGCGGCAAGTCGACACCCACAACATCGCCCGGTTGGACATCTAGTTCATCGCGTAGCAGACCCGCGGCCTTAGCCGCACCGTTTGCCAGGCTGGCTGCCGAAAGCTCCATGCGCTCGGTGATGGTGCCGTCGGCGTATCTCAAGTAAGTAATCAGCGGCCGGGCAGGATCGCGCTGGGCTCGGTGAACCAGGAGTGAGGCAACGGTGAACGATGTGTTGGGGGGTGCGCTCCAGGCCATGTCTGGTCACGTTATGCCAGCACTTTGCGCGGTGTGCTCGCGGCTCTAGACTCAGCCAGCATGAGTAGCCCATTAGAACCGCTGCCCACGATTGATGAGCAAGGCAGCACCCTGGTGGCCGAGCGTCCGGCCTCCACCGACGATGGCGATCACGAGCGCTTCGCCCACTACGTGAAAAAGGACAAGATCGTGGAAAGTGCCGTGTCGGGCACTCCAGTCCGGGCGCTGTGTGGAAAGAAGTGGGTGCCAGGGCGCGACCCGTCGAAGTTCCCGGTATGTCCTGACTGCCAGCGGATTTATGAGGGGTTACCGCCAGGAGACAACTCTGGCGATGACTCTCCAGACAAGTCCTAGTCCTCGTTGCGCCTTCGCCAGATGGAGCGACAGGGGTACTAGTGTGCTCGTAGACCTATCGGGCCGATTTACTCGGATGTGGCTCGATCCTTTGCCTACTGGAGGCGTTAATGTCCACTACTGGCTCAACTGATAACTCAGCCTATGCAAACCCACTGGGGGACCTTAGTTCCCAGGAGCAAAACATGGTGGTGTCAGCGATCGGCCGTAATTGGTGGATTCTGCTGGGTCTAGGCATCATCAGCGCGGTTGTCGGTGTGTTACTGATTGTGCGCCCGGCCGGCTCAACCTGGGTACTGGCCGTCATCCTGGCTGTCTATCTCCTGCTATCTGGCATCTTCGCGGTCGTACGTGGCTTCGCCTCAGGGCTCACCGGTGGCATGCGGGCGATTTTGATCATCGGCGGTGTGATCGGCATTTTGCTGGGCCTGCTGATGTTCCGATTTGGTCCCGACGAAAAAATCGAAATTCTCGGCATCTTCGTGGCCATCTGGTTCCTCTTCGCCGGCATTGAAGCCCTCTTCATCGCAGCGGCGGTCACCGAAGGTAGGGGTTGGCAGATTTTCAACGGCGTCATCTATCTGGCCGCCGGCATCGTCCTGCTTGTCAGCCCGTACGCCGTCGAGGTGTTTGTCTGGGTGGCGGGAATTTGGCTGTTGATTATTGGTCTGTTCCAGGTGATCATGTCCTTCCGCTTGAAGTCGGCCGGCGACAAGGCCGCTCGGGCTCTGTAAAGCCGGCTTTAGTCAGAAAGATTGGGCGTTGGCAGCGGAGACCTCGCAGACCCTGGATCGTGGTTTGCGAGTGCTCAAGCTGCTGGCGCACACTCCCGACGGGTTAACGATCACGGAGATTGCCGCATCGTTATCCATGGGACGCACGGTGGTCTATCGGCTGGTGGTCACCCTTGAACAACACGGGCTGGTGCGGCGCTCGGTTGATGGGCGCTGCAGGTTGGGGCTCGGAGTGCTGGCCCTCGCTCGGCAAGCGCAGCCTTTGTTGCGCGAGGCAGCGGCGCCGGTGCTGCGCACGCTGGCTGACACGACGGCGGCCACCGCCTACCTTGGGGTAGTCGATGCTGGTGAACTACTCACCATCGCCGGTGCCGAACCATCGCGGGCTGACGTACATGTGGCGTATCACATTGGCGCGCGCGCACCTCTTGAGCGTGGTGCGGCGGGAAGGGCCATCTTGGCCTCCCGCACAACCGGCGGGCGGCCGTTGGAGCCGCCCTGGGTGGTGTCTACGGGGGATGCTGCCACCGGCGGCTTTGGTATCGCTGCTGTGGTAACGGGGATTGCCGGGGTCGAGGCAGTCGTCGGTGTGATCGCCCTTGCCGAACCGCCAGAACAGGTAGTGGGGCCGTTAGTCAGCCAGGCCGCCACAGAGATTTCGATTGCCCTGATGGAATAGGTACCGGGTGTCTGTCTAGCCGGCGTGAAATTAGGGAATTTCATCGGAAAAGTCCTCGTGACACGACCGTGGTGAACCGCATGGAACGTCACCGCGTCGTACCGTGAAGTGTCGGTCTATCGATTCAAGAAAGGGTGCTCAGTGCGATTTCGAGCCCTAGGCACGGCCCTCATCGGTGCTGTCGCGAGCGGTGCTGTGGTCGCGGGGACGCTCCTCGCAGGCCCGGCTGCTGCTGATGTGGCACCTAAGCAGCTGGTGACGGGCTGGTTTGGCTATTGGGCCTCCGACGCCCAGGTGCGCGAGATGGCCGAGAAGTCCGCCGGTGTCGTCGATGAGGTCAGCATGTTCTGGTGGGCCTTCAATGGCGCCGATGAACCACTATGCACCTACGACAAGGCCGACCTCGATCGAGACGGCCTGACCGGTGAGTGTCAGGCCTCCTCAAGCACTCCGTGGACTAATTCCGGATTCGCTCGACAGCGCGATATTTTGCAGGAGGCTGGAATTCGCATCCAAGCCTCGATCACCGATCTGAGTTCCTTTCGAGCCGGCCAGTTATCGACATATCTGGGCAGTGAAAAGCGGCGCGCGGCTTATGCCCGCCAGATCGCCAACTGGGCGACCAAGGCCGGCGTTGACGGCGTCGACCTAGACATGGAGAACTTCGCCTTCAACGATGATCGCGACACCTGGCCCGTGACGCAAAAGCGCTGGGTGGCCTTCATCGATGTGCTGGGATCGACCCTGCGCGAGGCAGGACTCACGTTGTCGGCAACGGTGCCCGGTGGTTGGGCAACATCGAGTCCTAGCACCGGTTATTGGGTGTACGCATGGGATCAAATCATCGACGACATCGATCGCCTCATCATCATGGCTTATGACTACAGTTGGAACTCTCCGGGCGCGATCGGCCCCAACGACTGGGCGGCCAAGGTGGTGGAGCGAGCCATCACCGACGTCGGTGCGAACAATGCCGACAAGATTTGGATCGGGACGCCCCAGTACGGCCGGAATTGGATTCGGACCTCCAACGGCAGTGCCCTGACCGCCGGTAGCTGCCCTGCGAGCTGGACCCCGGATTCAAGCTTGACGCGGATCACGGTCACCCCTGCCTCGGCACTTGACCTAGCCGCACGCGAGGGCGTGACACCGACCTGGAATCCCACCCAGGGCGAATGGAGTTTTCGATACAACCGGGTGACCTCGGGCTCCGCCAACGGCAAGAGCCGGGAGTGCACGGCCAAGCGTGAGGTGTGGTTCGCCGATACGCGCTCGGCGCTGACCCGCGCGAGCCTGGTGCCCGATTACGGAATCGGCGGCATCGCCGTATGGAACTTCGGCAATGTGCTGCCCGACTTCTATCCCCGCTTAGCCGAATATGGTCGCAAGATCGCCCCCGCACCGGTCACGGTTTCGGTGTCGGCACCCAAGCGTGTGACCTATGCGGGCAATGCCCGAATCAACGTGACGGTCACCTCGGCTAAAGGTGCTCCGGCTAACGCGAAGGCCACCTTGTTGTGGGCTGCCGGCACTGACAAGGACCAAAACGCGAACCAGGCAGATGCAACACCCGTCGCCACCACCAGTCTGGATTCATCTGGCAAAGCGACGTTTCGAACTCCGGTCACCGAGTCTGGACGTTTCTGGGTGACCGTGGCCGCCACCACGCAGACAGGCGCCGGTGAATCTTCGGCCACGGTAACCAAGGCTGCCTGGCGGGTGTCGAAGGACGACAAGAGTCTGTCCACCACCGTTCGCCAGCCCGTTGCCGTGTCGGCTCAGGTATCCCCGGGAGTTGCTGGCGTCTCGGTTCGGGTGCAGCGGAAGTCCAATGATGGATGGAAAACCGTCAAGAAGCTCAACACCGATGCCGACGGCACGGTGTCCACGCAGGTATCGGCAACCAAACCCAAGCAGTTGCGCGTGCGGTTTGTTGCCGTGAGTAGCCAGGGCTATGTCGGTGGTCGCACCGGTGCCATCACGATCGAGGTCGTGAAGTAGAAGGGTGCCCCACGGTGAGAGATTAGGCTAGGCCTGATGCTGGTGACTGTGACTGCCCCGACTGAGTTGGAAAGCCCCGTGGTCGACCCCGACGTGTGGGTTGACCATCCCTGGATCACGGTCGTGTGGAATGACCCGATCAATCTGATGTCCTATGTGACATACGTATTCACCTCGTACTTTGGCTACTCCAAGGAGCAGGCCGAAACGCTGATGATTCAGGTGCATGAAGAGGGCCGAGCGGTGGTATCAAACGGATCCCGTGAGGAAATGGAACGCGATGTAGCCGCAATGCATTCCTATGGACTGTGGGCGACACTGGCTAAGGATGGCCCGGGTACATGAGTGATCAGGTAGTGCACGGATTCACCCGTTCTGCCACTGGTCGCATCGTGTTGCGCATTGATGACCTTGAACGCGGGCTGCTGAGTAGTCTGCTCGAGCAACTCATGGAGATCTTGCAACCTGAGGATCGTGAAGTGGGCGATCCGTTGCAGGATCTGGTGGGTATCGATGCGCACGCCGAGCCGCCTTCAGATGACGTTCTTGCTCGGCTTCTCCCTGATGCCTATTCCGATGATCTGGAGGCGGCTGCAGACTTCCGGCGTTTCACCGAGCGCGGCCTGCGGCAGGATAAAATTGCACACGCACGTCAGGCTCTGGATTCGTTGGCTGCTTCGGGAGCGAAGGTGACGGTATCGCCAGACCAGGCGCATTCCTGGCTGCTCGCGCTCACCGATCTACGGTTGGCCCTGGGTACGCGGCTGGGTGTGAGTGAGGACAACCACGATGAGTTGATTGCCCGGGCCGAGCAAGACCCGCAGGCCAGCGCCATTCACGTGTATGACTGGTTGACCTACCTAGCAGAAACATTGGTGCGCTGCCTTCAATCCGAGGATTGACGACAGCGCACCAATGTGTTGTGCAGGAAGTAGCTGCTTACGCCGAGGCGTCAGCCTTCTTTGCTGGGATGTCCTTTGTTTCCTGTGCCTCGAAGGCAGGATCGTCATCGAAGCTCTTGATGCGAGCGATCTTGTAGATCAGCAGGCCGTACAGACACTTGGCTAGCACGTCTGCAACGGAATAGCCGATCTGGCGGTAGACGAACGAGTCTGCACCGTCGATCCCGAACATCGGGAACATGTACGAGATCGGGTACACACCCCACGTGGCAAGGAGCAGCCAGCGCAGACCAGCGAGCTCTTTGCCGACCTGGTTGGGCTGGTTCTTTGCCGCACGGCTGAGTTCCACGAACAAGACGTACAAGATGTAGAGGAACGGAATCGTCGATAGCGCACCCCACACCGCCTTGGGTGCGATCTCGTTGGTGATCTCACCGGGGTAGCCCAGAATGATCATCAGTGCCGAAGCAGGAATCAACTTCCACAGCAGCGAACTGCGCACCGCGCGCGGCAACGCCAACACTGCGATCGTTTCAAACAACAACAGCGGCACGGTGAGCAGCCAGTCAACGTAGCGGTAGCCCTCGTTGAAGCCAACACCCTTAACAAGCTCGTAAGACTCCGCAACACCAGCCGTGTCAACCCCAACAGCGATGTAAGCCTCGGAGAAGGAGTTGAAAATCCTGAAGTAGTGATACGCCGCGATCAAACACACCATCGACGAGACGACGAGGGCGATGCGATAACGCGGAAGAACCCGACCTTGAACAACAAGCAAGAAGATCGCCGTCGCCGCCATTGAGGCGAGGGCGAAGGACAAGACGTTATAGACAGCTTGGAACTGCCCATTCGTCAGCATTTCAACATTTGCCACTTTCATACCTCCGGGTAGGGGGTCTGGTCAGCCCAGGCCCCGCCTGCACCGGCTCGGTATCCGATTCAAGCCGGTTGGAGGGACCATACTCCTGTGCACGGCTTTGCGCACAAGTTGAACCATTTTCGGCGCGTTTGTTTTCTACGCGCCGATCCTGCTGCGGCGGGACGAACCGCTCACGCGCACGGCTCTAGAATGCCGGCATGTTGAAAATCGGGGCTCATCTCATCGCCGATGTGATCGCCCATGCTCGAGCCGATCACCCCGATGAGGCCTGTGGTGTCATCGCCGGGCCAGCCGGTTCTCAGGTGCCAACCCGGTTTATTCCCATGGTGAATGCGGCCCGATCGCCAACCTTCTATGAGTTTGACTCCCGCGATCTACTCGCCCTGTACCGGGAGATGGATGACCTCGATGAAGAGCCGATTGTGATTTATCACTCACACACCGCGACCGAGGCCTATCCATCACGGACGGATATCGCCTTGGCAGGCGAACCAGGCGCTCATTACCTCTTGGTATCAACCCGCGACGAGGGTGCTGGTGTCGGGACAAGCGATACAGATGTTGAGATCAGGTCGTTTCGCATCGTAGATGGCGTGGTGACAGAGGAGCCGGTGGAGATTGTGCCGATGGCCTAGGGCGTTCATTGGGCTGACTGCCGAGTCGCGGATGCCCACGCCCCTGGCATAACCTGGGCCAGGTTGGTGTCGCGCCACCGGCACGATCTGCTCATTAACTTGGTCAAGGGAGACCCGCTCATATGTCTATCGAGGTTCGCATTCCGACCATCCTGCGCCCGTACACTGACGGCGCCAAGCAGGTTGAGGCGACCGGCGACACGTTGGCCGCGGTTATCGCAGACTTAGATGCGCGCCATGTTGGGCTGCGCGATCGACTGGTCGAGGATGGCGCCCTGCGTCGATTCATTAACGTCTACCTCAATGACGAGGATGTGCGGTTTCTCGGCGGTATCGACACCCCGGTGGCCGATGGTGACTCCATCACGATCCTGCCCGCGGTTGCGGGCGGGTAAGGCAGGCGCGTCATGCGCTACGACTCGTTACTGGACTCGGTGGGTCACACCCCACTGGTGGGTTTGCCACGGTTGTCCCCGGCGCCCAACGTGCGGCTGTGGGCAAAACTAGAAGACCGCAACCCCACCGGATCGGTGAAAGATCGCGCTGCGCTGGCGATGATTGAGAGTGCCGAAAAAGACGGCTTGCTCACCCCCGGCTGCACGATTCTTGAGCCCACCAGCGGAAACACGGGCATTTCTTTGGCCATGGCGGCTCGACTCAAGGGTTACCACCTGGTGTGTGTGATGCCCGAAAACACCTCGGCGGAGCGCACTCAGCTACTACGCATGTGGGGTGCCGAGGTGGTCTACTCACCCGGGGCGGGGGGTTCCAACGAAGCGGTGCGTGTCGCGCGCCGGATGTCTGTCGAGCATCCCGACTGGGTGATGCTCTACCAATACGGTAACGCTGCGAACGCCCAGGCCCACTATGACTCCACCGGCCCTGAGATCCTCACCGATCTACCCACCGTCACGCACTTTGTTGCCGGTTTGGGCACCACCGGCACGCTCATGGGTGCTGGGCGGTACCTGCGCGAACACCGACCGGGCGTGCAGATCATCGCGGCCGAGCCTCGGTATGGCGAATTGGTCTACGGGCTTCGCAATATCGATGAAGGGTTCGTGCCCGAGTTATATGACGAATCGGTACTGACCACTCGGTATTCGGTGGGTCCTCGTGATGCGGTGCGTCGGGTTCGGCAGTTACTTAATGAAGAGGGCATCTTCGCTGGCATCTCCACGGGCGCGATCTTGCACGCAGCCCTGGGGCTAGGCCAGCGCGCGCTCAAAGCGGGGGAATCGGCTGATATCGCGTTCATTGTCTGCGACGGCGGCTGGAAGTACCTGTCCACCGGCGCCTACGAAGGCACGCTGGAGGAGGCCGAGGAACGCCTCGATGGTCAGGTGTGGGCGTAATCTGAACCACCATGAGCCCTGCCAATATGCCTGATCGACCAATTGGAATCTTTGATTCCGGGGTGGGTGGACTCACCGTTGCGCGGGCGGTGCTTGATCAACTCCCGCACGAGCCCATTTATTACGTGGGTGACACCGCGCGCGGGCCCTATGGTCCGCTCTCGATCGCCCAGGTACGCGCCTTCGCCCTAGATGTCATGGATCACCTTGTGGATGCCGGCGTCAAAATGCTTGTGATTGCCTGTAATTCTGCGAGCGCGGCGGTGCTACGCGATGCGCGCGAGCGATATGACGTGCCGGTGGTTGAGGTCGTGCACCCTGCCGTTCGTCGCGCGGTTCGGGCTACTCGGTCGGGTCGGGTCGGCGTGATCGGCACGCAAGCCACTATTGCCAGCGGCGCCTATGCCGATGCTTTTGCGGCAGCCCCTGACCTCACGCTGTCAGCGCAGGCTTGTCCGAGATTCGTTGAGTTCGTCGAGCAGGGGAGTACCTCGGGCCCCGAACTGATCGACCTCGCCGAGGAATACCTCGCCCCGTTGGTCGAGGCAGACATCGACACGCTCGTCTTGGGTTGCACCCATTACCCGCTGTTGACCGGGGTGATCTCCTACGTCATGGGCGAGTCAGTGACCCTCGTCTCAAGTGCTGAAGAAACGGCCAAGGATGTCTATCGCACGCTCGTGGCCTACGACCTCCTGCGTGCCGATGACGACCACGAGCCCCAGCACCGATTCGTCGCCACGGGTGACGCGGTTGACTTCGCACGCCTTGGACGACGTTTTCTGGGCCCCGAAATCGGCTTGGTGGAGCATGCCTTGCCGGTCTCACTGCCGGCCAATGACGACGGCCTACCGACATCCTCATCAGTACCAGCGCGCAGATAGAGTCGCGGCCATGACTCGCAGCGATGGCCGCAGTGCCCACGAACTTCGTCCAGTCACGTTTGAGCGGGGCTGGCTGGAGCAAGCAGAAGGCTCAACGCTGGTGTCCTTTGGTCGCACTCGCGTGCTGTGCACGGCCTCGTTCACGCCCGGCGTACCCAGGTGGTTACGTGATTCCGGTCGAGGTTGGGTCACGGCGGAGTATGCGATGTTGCCCCGAGCGACCAACACCCGCAATGACCGAGAGTCGGTCAAGGGCAAACTGGGCGGGCGCACGCAGGAAATTTCCCGCCTGATCGGCCGCAGTCTGCGCGCGGTTATCGATACGTCCGCGCTGGGGGAAAACACCGTCGTGATCGATTGTGACGTGTTGCAGGCCGACGGTGGCACTCGCACCGCTGCTATCACTGGCGCTTATGTTGCCCTTGCTGACGCATTGACCTGGGCTCGCGAGCAGGGCTTCGTCAAGGGGGATCCGCTTCGCGACTCTGTTGCGGCGGTAAGCGTGGGCATCATTGATGGGCAAGTTCGGCTAGATCTGCACTATGACGACGATGTTCGGGCCGACACCGACATGAACGTCGTGATGACCGGCGATGGGCGATTTGTCGAGGTGCAGGGCACAGCCGAGGGTGAGCCATTTGCCAAAGATCTCCTCGATCAACTGCTCTCCCTAGCCTCAGCCGGTTGCGCTGACCTGACGCGGATGCAACTGACCGCTCTTGATGGGCCTGTGATCGAACCATCGGGGCATCCATGACGCCCTCGGTTGTCTTGGCGACTCGAAACGCACACAAGCTCGATGAGGTGCGGCGTATCCTGGCCGACGTCGGTATCGCGATCGAGATCGTGCCCCTTCCCGACGACGCACCCGATGTGGTCGAGTCAGGTTCCACCTTCGGTGCCAATGCTGTGCTGAAGGCGCGCTCGGCTGCCGCACACACGGGTATGCCAGCCATCGCTGATGATTCCGGGCTCTGCGTAGATGCGCTCAACGGGATGCCCGGCGTGCTGTCTGCCCGGTGGTGCGGCCGTCACGGGGACGATCAGGCAAACGTGAATCTACTCCTCGCCCAGATGATGGATATCGCACCGCTACGTCGTGGGGCACAGTTCGTGTGTGCTGTTGCGCTGGTGGTGCCGGACACAGGCAGCGAGCAATTGGTCGAAGGGGTGATGGAGGGCCGAATCGCTGAGCAGCCGCGAGGCAGTAACGGATTCGGCTATGACCCAATTTTTGTGCCCGACAGGATGTCTGAGACGACCGCGCAGATGAGCGCTGACCAGAAGGACGCCTTGAGTCACCGCGGCCAGGCGCTTCGATCGATGGCTTCGTTGATTGCCGCTGAACTCACCTAACGGTGCGGGTGGAGGGACTTGAACCCTCACGTCCAAAGGACACAGGATCCTAAATCCTGCGCGTCTGCCAATTCCGCCACACCCGCGTAGCCGGCCCACTCTAATGGGTGGCTACACCACTCCCAACTCCCGGCGCAGGCGTTGACCGTGGCCGGTGCCCTTCACGTGATACAGCGCCTGTTCGACGAGTCCGCTGGCTCCGATAACGAAGGTGGAGAGCACGTGGTCATGACACCACCTCTCGGGTTGGGCGAGGTGCGTGCGAATCCATGCCGGCTGATCTGCGCAGGCCGCGGGCTCCGGTCGCTGCCAGCACAATGATGAACAGCACGGCACCCACCAACACGATCATGGTGCCCGAAGGAACCTCCGCGTAGTAACTGAGATACATGCCGGCTAGGCCCGAGAATGTGCCCGCGATCGTGGAAATGATGAGCATCCGGGCGAAGGAATCGGTCAGCATGCGCGCGATGACGGCGGGAATGACCAGCATTGCCGCGACGAGCGTGACGCCGATAACGGTCAAGGTGACCAGGATCGCCAGGGACAACATGATCATGAGCAGCGCCTCGGTGCGACCAGTCTTCACGCCTGACACATTGGCGACCTCTGGATCAAAGGTCGTAAACATCAATGCTCGATAGCGCACAAACACAACGCCGACCGTGAACAAGGTGACTAGCACCAGCCACAAAATCTGAGAGTTCGTGATGCCTAGGATGCTGCCGAACAGTGCATTATCAAAGGCCGGTCCACTGGTGCCGAATCTGGCGAATAGTGCCACACCCAGGGCGAACGAAGCCGTGGTGATAACGCCGATTGCGGCATCTGCTCCCAAGCGACTTCGCCGGGCGACATTGGTAATTGCCAGGGCCGAGGCGATGCCCCACAGCCCAGCACCCACGATATAAAGCTGGGCGGCAAACAACTGCATGGCTGCGAAGCCCCCGAAGATTGCATGCGATAGGCCATGGCCGATGTAACTCATGCCACGTAACACGATGTAGACACCGATGAATCCCAGGAGTGCACCTGAAAGCGCAGCGACGATCAGCCCTTTTTGGAAAAACGCATACGACAGCGGGTCCAGCAGTGTTTCCATCTCAGCCCGCCAATGGGTTGGGGCTGCTGGGATCAACCACGACCAGTAGTCCCAGATGCTGCAGCACATCCATGCGAGCGCCGAATGTCTCCTCCAACACATCCGGAGTGATCACCTGCTCTGGTGACCCCTCTGCGACAACCCGATGGTTCACGCACACCAGGTGCGGTAGGTGAGCGGCAATGCCATTGAGATCGTGGGTGGTGAGCACGATGCCCATGCCGTCGGCGTGCAGGTCGGCCAACAGGTGGAGCACATCGTGGCGCGTAGAGATATCGACTCCACTAGTTGGTTCATCTAGCAGCAGCAATTTGGGTTGGCGAATCAATGCTCGGGCAAGAAACATCCGTTGCTGTTGTCCGCCGGAGAGTTCGCGTATGTGCCGGCCCGCCAGATCGCCGATGCTTAGACGTTCGAGAACGGCTGCAACCTCGAGGCGTTCGGCCTTGCTGGTCCAGGGCACCCATCGTGCAGAGCGCGACATCAGTACACATTCTTCCACCGTGGCCGGAAAGTTCCAGTCAACGGTTTCCAATTGCGGTACATAGGAGACCGGAACGGACCCGGAGCGATCAATCACCCCTCGCTGGGGCTTTAGCGCCCCAAGTAGCAACCGCAGTAGCGTGGTCTTGCCCGCACCCGATGGACCAACGATGCCGGTGAAGGAATCTTGGGACACCGAAAGGTTCACGTCGTGCAGGACCGTGCTATCGCGGTAACCGGCATCGACCTGGCGCAGCGATATCAACGGCGCGCTCATGGCCGACACCATATCGGTTGTCCTACTGAGGGTAGAACGCGTTGTCCGGGGGTGTGACGAATACGATCGCGTCGAGCGCGGCGGGGTTTCCGCCCAGGCCGGTGATCATGGTCCGGTAGTTGTAGCGCAACAACTCCAGTAGTGAGTGTTCTGGCTGACCAGGTGTACCGGGAAGATCGTCATCACGGAGGGAGTCTTCATAGCGAACG
>JAFMCH010000087.1 GCA_017857875.1 Actinomycetota bacterium
CAGCAACGCGATATCCAGGGGCGACAGCGACGGGTCGATGGGCCCGGGTAGTCCGGGTTCGAGCAGCAATAACCCAGGGTTTGCCAGCACATGAAACGACCAGGGGAACAACAAGAACACGGGCACAAACACCGCTACTACAACACCAAATACCATCGTGGTGCGCCGCCGCTGCGTGCGCAGCAGCACGACAACGGCAATGACGATGCTGGTGAGTGCCACCACGGGCCAAAGGATGGGCGCGCAGGCCGCCGTGGCCGCTAGCAACAGCGCAGTCCACCAGGGCGTTCTCGCGGTAGCTGGGCGCACGCCGGTACCCGACACGGTCAAGGTGCGAGCCATGGCCCGCATGGTCGGCGGCATCAAGACTGCCGCTGCCGCGGTTCCCAACCGACCCGAGGCCGTCGCTGCCACGACCGCGGGCAGCAGCGCGTACGCGATGGCCGCCCAGACGCGCACACCGGTGGCTGACACCCAGCCGCGGAGGGACCACCACGCCGATAGTCCGGCCATCGGCACAGACAAGAGCAACACCACGCTGACAGCGAAGGGGGCCTTACCAAGAAGCATCGTCGAAAAGGCCGCGAGGAGACCCATCCAAGCCGGACTCGGGGTGGTCGAACCAGGGCCTACGTCGTGCCAGATGCTGGTGTAACTCGTCCACAGGTCACCGGCGCCCTGCGGTGTGGGCAACAGCGCACCCCCGAACAGAACGCCCTCACCCCACCACAGCGATCTGGTGGCCGCGATGCTGATCACGATGAGGCCAAGCCCCACCAGCACCCCGGGCCGGGTCAGCACCCTGCGCAGCCAGGTACCGGCCGGGTCATCGTAAAGGTCCATGGCGTCATCACCGGGACCAGTTTCGATCCCGCCGCCGCTGCCCGAGGTGCTCGCGCCACCCTCCCGAGAGGCGCTCAACGATCCGCTCAGGGCATCAAGGGCCTGTCGACTTTGCACCAAGAATCCCGGGCGGAATTCACCCACCGCTGCCCGTGACGTCAGCTGTGCTGTCGCCCGCACCCCCGCTCGGGCCGCACGAAGGCGTCTCGGATGCGCCAAAAGAGCGCCCCAAGCGAGCGCCTCATCTGCGGCCCGCCGTGGCGCCTTACCCAAAATCGACACGATCGCGGTCACGAGTGAGCCCACAAGTAGCCGCAAGCCCGTGACGGGAAGCCGCCAGGTGGTGGCATGGGTCAGCAATACGTGCAGGGCCCCACGGCGGTCGAGGCGATGCCCCCGCCCGGCCGTGGTCGAGCCCAGCCGGCGCCCGTGGAATGACGCCTCGCGGTGGTGAATGACCGCATCGGGGACCACCCGAACCTCATGGCCGGCCCGCCACGCGCGCCAACACAGATCAAGATCATCGCGGTAGAGCGGCAGCGCGGGGTCAAAGCCACCCAGCGCCTCCCACGCATCCCGACGAATCAGCATTCCGGCGCTGCCGACCGCGTGCACCTCACTACGGGAGTCATGTTGACCCTGGTCATGTTCGCGCATGTCGAGGTCAGTGAATCGCCGCCCGGATCCGGTGATCGTGAACCCCACCTCGATCAGCAACCGCCGATCATGCCAGCCCAGTGACTTGGGGCCAAGAATCACCGCGCGCGGATGGGCCTCAGCAGCTGCGAGCAATTGCGCTAGGCAGTCAGGGTCGGGGGCAGAATCGTCATGCAGCAACCACAGCCACTCGTGTGCGCCACCATCGGAGTCGGTAATCGGGGTCAGCGCACCGGTATTTTCGGTGTCCGGAAGCGCGCGAAGACCAGACTTCACCGCTTCACCAAAACCGATCAGAGCTGAGGTCGCCGGCATCTGGTGCACCCGGTCGACACCGAGCGCCTCGGTAAGAATGTGGGCCGTGTCATCGCTGGAGCCCGCATCTATGCCGATGATCGCATTGGGGCTGCGCGTCTGCTGGGCCAGAACGGTCAGAGTTGCCGGTAGCCAAATGTGACCGTCGCGGGCGACAACGACGGCGGTGACGCGATGGTCGGTGTTCAGACCGCCTGCTTCTTCAGCCGGCGGCGCTCCCGCTCGGACAGTCCACCCCAAATACCAAATCTCTCATCGTGGGCCAAGGCATACTCCAGGCAGTCCCCACGCACCTCACACGACAGGCATACCTTCTTGGCCTCACGGGTGCTGCCACCTTTTTCGGGGAAGAACGCCTCAGGATCGGTCTGGGCGCACAGGGCACGCTCCTGCCACTCCATGCCCTCAATCACACTCAAGGGCAAGATCGTGTCCTGATTGGATTCCGCCGGTTCGACCAGCGCCATGACTGCGGCCAGATGATCAACGGCAGCGGCAGGCGGGGAATCGGTGCCAACGGACGGGTCAGTGACAGCCGGGTTGGGGTACGTGGCCACGGTCGTGGTCCTCCTCACCGAGTTGAGCGAACGTACCGACCCGGGTGCGTGACCGCACCCCAAGTCATACGACCGCCCAACACGTCAGCAATGGGCGAGCTAACGAATAACAATGATGTTATTACATCGGGCGCGCCCGCAGACGTCAAGTGCGGGGGCGGTCAGGCTTGCTCGACGGGCCCGTACGTGGTGGTCCGCTGTCGGGGAATGCGCCCGGCGGAGGTGATTACTGAGGTCAAGTCACGCACCGATTTGGCCGAACCGTGCTCGGATCCCGCCATCCGGCTGATTGTCTCCTCCATGAGGGTTCCGCCAAGGTCGTTGGCCCCCGCCGACAACATCGCCCGCACCCCGTCGTCACCCAACTTCACCCACGAGCACTGCACATTGTCAATGACCCCGTGCAGCATCAGACGTGCCATCGCGTGCACGGCCGCGTTATCTCGAGCCGTTGGCCCAGGCCTGGCCGCACCTGCCAGGTACACAGGGGCATTGTGGTGAATGAAAGGGAGCGCCACGAACTCCGTAATGCCGGCCGGGTGCTGAGCGCGGCTGGCCGCACCAATGCGGCGCAAGGTCGCTAGGTGCCCCACCCAATGACCGGGGTGGTCAACGTGGCCGTACATCATCGTGGAAGTCGAGGGCAGACCCACTTCATGCGCTGTCGAGATCACGTCGATCCACGACTCGGTCGGCAGCTTGCCTTTAGTCAGCACCCAGCGCACGTCATCGTCGAGGATCTCTGCAGCCGTGCCCGGGATCGAATCAAGGCCGGCTTCCTTGGCCGCGATCAACCATTCGCGCACCGACAGCCCGGTACGCGAAGCCCCACTGACGACCTCCATCGGCGAGAACGCATGAAGGTGAATGTCTGGTGCGGCCTGCTTGACCGCTCGGGCGAGGTCGAAGTATGCGGTGCCCGGAAGGTCTGGATGGATACCGCCCTGCATGCAAATCTCCGTCGCACCGTCGGCGACCGCCTCACGTACCCGCTCGCTGACCTGCTCGAGGGTCAACGTGTAGGAATCCACATCGGTCTTGCGTTGAGCAAACGCACAGAACCGACACCCGGTGTAACACACGTTGGTGAAGTTGATGTTGCGGTTGATGACGTAGGTGACCTCATCGCCGTTTACCGATCGGCGCAACTGATCGGCGATATCGATCAGCGTCGCCAAAACCGCGCCATCTGCCTCCATCAGCAGCCGGGCTGATGACTCGTGCTCTGCCTCGGCCAGGCTGGCCGGATTCGTGGCCGCGAGGTCGAGGGCTGTGCGCTCATCTGATCCCAGTCGAGCCGGGGCCATCCGCGTGGCAGCCGCGTGCTCGCGTACGGCCTGCCAATCACCATAAACTTCGTCAAAATCACTGCGCCGATCATTACTGCGGCCAACGGTGTCGACCTCGCGATGCAGTTGTGTTCGCCCGCCCGAATGCCGATCGGCAAATGCCTGATACGACCCGCCGTCGTCATCAGGTTCCTGCCAGGCCTGTCCCACCGCGTATGCCCCAGCGCGCAATAACCGGGTCTGCGGATCGGCTAGTGCGGTGACAAAGGGCTGCACCCGAGGGTCAACCCACTCCCCCGTATTGATGTACTCGGGGTGCACAGTGAGCCTGGGTGACAACTGAAAACCCATGGCAGCAGTGGCTTTTTCCAGATCATCAAGATGCGGCCACGGGCGTTCTGGGTTGACGTGGTCGGCCGTCACCGGGCTTACACCGCCCCAGTCATCGACCCCAGCGGCCAACAGGCGCGGCAACTCCTGAAGCTCACTGAGATTGGGCGGGGCTTGGATACGCATGCGCGGCCCGAGTACGCAACGCGCGACGGCGATGGCAGCTAGGTACTCCTGCTCGGCGAGATCTGGCTCCCGTCGCATCGCGGTGTCATCCTTCGCCCGGAAGTTTTGAATGATCACCTCTTGGATATGCCCGTACTTTCGATGAGTGGCACGTATGGCAAAGAGTGACTCCGCGCGGTCGGCCAAAGTCTCACCGATGCCCACGAGCAATCCGGTCGTGAACGGAATCATCAGCCGACCCGCATCGTCGAGCACCCGCAGCCGGACTTTCGGGTCTTTGTCGGGGCTGGCGTAGTGCGCTGCTCCCGGGGTCGTCCACAGTGCTGTACTTGTGGTTTCAAGCATCATGCCCATGCTCGGAGCTACCGGACGCAACCGGCGCATCTGGGCCCAACTCATGACACCGGGGTTCAAGTGTGGAAGCACACCTGTGTGCTCAAGCACTCGAATCGCCATCGCTCGCACATAGGACAAGGTGTCGGGGTAGCCAGCCTCGTCTAGCCACGCCCGCGCGGCCGGCCACCGATCCTCAGGGCGGTCACCGAGAGTGAACAGCGCCTCCGCCACCCCGTGTTCTTGGCCACTCGCGGCGATTTCGAGCACCTCATCGGCGCTGAGGAAGGCTGACTCAACCCGGTGGGGCGTTGTGGCAAACGTGCAGTATTGGCAGCGATCACGGCATAGCCGAGTCAGCGGGATGAAGACCTTTGGCGAATAGGTGATAACTCCTGGGCGCTGGGCCGCAACCAAGCCCTGATCGCGCAGGGCAGCAGCGACACCCATCAGGCGTTCTAGTCGATCTTCGCGGGCAGCTAGCAGGGCCGTGACCTCGGCGATATCGAGGCTCAGGCCTCGCTCGGCGCGGGTGAGTGCCCGATCTACCTCGGCCGGCGTGGGCGCCGGTGTCGGTGGGGCAAGATCGTGCACACGTGACACCCTAGGCCCGTGTCTACCCTCCCACCAGACGTCACCCCGCACAGCCTTGCTCCTACCGATGCACTCAAGATCGTCGTGCCGGCCGGTGGCATCGGTGGCGCTAGGTTTTTGCGCGGCCTTCGACACCTTGTCGGGCATAGTGCGCAGATCACCGTCATCGGCAACACCGGCGATGACATTTGGGTGCACGGCCTGCGTGTCTGCCCGGACCTCGACACGGTGATGTACACCCTGGGTGGCGGCATTAGCGAGGAGCGAGGCTGGGGTCGTGAGGATGAGACGTTCACCGTCAAGGATGAGCTAGCCGCCTACGGAGTGGAACCAACCTGGTTTGGTTTGGGTGATCGAGATACCGCCACCCACCTGATTCGCACACAACTTCTGCACGCGGGCTATCCGCTCTCGGCGGTGACCGAAGCACTGTGTGATCGCTGGCAACCGGGCGTTCGTTTGATACCGATGAGCGATGAGCGGGTGGAAACCCACGTCGTTGTTGATGATCCAGAGCTCCTCCCAGAGCCGGGTCAGGTACCCACCCGCCGGGCTATTCACTTTCAGGAATGGTGGATCCGGTACCGAGCCCGCATTCCCGCGCATTCATTTGCCTATGTCGGTCTCGCCGACGCCAAAGCTGCACCCGGGGTTCTTGAAGCTATTGATGAGGCTGATCTGGTCATCATTCCGCCGTCAAACCCCGTCGTCTCAGTCGGCACGATCATGCAGATTCCCGGCGTGCGCGAGGCAATCGTGTCGACTCCGGCACCGGTGGTGGGCATTTCCCCCATCATCGCCGGCGCGCCAGTTCGGGGTATGGCGGATGCGTGTTTGCGAGCCATTGACGTCGAGACGAATGCCTCCGCAATCGCGCGGCACTACGGGCCACGGACAGCGCGGATTCCGGCCGGTGCATCCGGAGGTGGGATCCTCGATGCGTGGCTCATCGACACCGCTGACGCAGCCAGCGTGCCAGATATTGAGGCTCTTGGCATTCGATCGGCCGCCGTGCCCCTACTCATGAACGACACCGACTCCACTGCCGCAATTGCCCGCGCTGCAATGGATTTGGTAGGAGTCAACCCATGACAGCACAGCCGGTATCCATCGTGGGCATCACCGGCATCGGTGAGATTGGGGGCGGTGATGACCTAGGCGCCCTCCTGATTCCGCACCTGCGTGCCATCGCCTGGCCCGAAGGCGCGTCGGGTCTCCTAGATGGCGACGTGATCGTGGTGACCAGCAAAATCGTCAGCAAAGCTGAGGGGCAGGTGCGGCCGGTCGATGAGCGAGCGGCCGCCATCGCAGAGGACACAATCGACATCGTTGCGCGCAAGACATCCCCGCGCGGCATCACGAGCATCGTGCGCAATCCCCACGGGGTCGTACTCGCGGCGGCCGGGGTCGACGAGAGCAACGCACCAGCGGGATATGTACTCATGCTTCCTCGGGACCCTGATGCATCAGCCCAGCAATTACGCACGCATATTCAAGACTCCTTAGGTATTCAGGTCGGCGTGATCATCACCGACACCCTCGGCCGGCCATGGCGCGAAGGACTCACGGATGCAGCCATCGGGATAAGTGGGGTGTCCGCCCTTGACGATCTGCGCGGTCAAGTTGATGCCAACGGGGTTGCACTTGAGGTTTCCATCATCGCCGTAGCAGATGAGATCGCTGCCGCCGCAGATCTGGTGAAGCGTAAGACTGCTGGAATTCCCGTCGCCGTTGTTCGCGGTCTCGCGCGCTATGTCGGTGCGTCGGGCTCCGCCCGTGATCTGATTCGACCTCCGGCAGATGATCTGTTCACCCTGGGTACGGCCGAGGCACGACATCTCGGGCGGCAAACAGCTGCAGCACACCGACGAACAGTGCGCTCCTTCACCGATCAGCCTGTGCCAGAGCGCCTGATTGAAGAGGCAATCCGCGATGCCACGTATGCCCCGGCGCCTCACCAGACCAAACCATGGCAGTTCATCTGGCCACAAACCGCGACGATTCGTGCCGGACTGCTCGACAACCTCGCGGCGCAATGGCGCGAGGATCTCACGCTTCTCGATGGCCTATCCGATGAC
>JAFMCH010000018.1 GCA_017857875.1 Actinomycetota bacterium
CCCACACTGGACGGTGTTTGAGACCGCTTCCTCTACCGGTTGGGATACCGGGGCGCATCGAAGTACAGCCTAGGGCTGTCGGCAGGGAGACTATCCTGTCGGGTGTGTTACGAGTGGGCGTGGCTGAGGATGAGGCGATTATCCGGATGGACCTCGTCGAAATCTTGACCGAGGAGGGCTATGAGGTGGTTGGTGCCGTGGGCAACGGTGAGGATGCACTCACCCTGGTCGAAGCACAATCACCAGACGTGATGCTGGTTGACATCGCCATGCCACGACTTGACGGGCTGGCAGTGACTCGCCTTATCAGTGAAAGGACTGCGGTGGTGTTGGTCACCGCTTTCGATCAACGTGACCTGGTCGAGCAAGCCACCAGCGCAGGAGCGATGGGCTACCTGGTTAAGCCGGTCGGCCGCAGCGACGTGATGCCAGCGATCGAGGTTGCCGCTGCGCGCTGGGCAAAGGCCGCGGAACTGAGTGATCAGGCCAGTGATCTCGCCCAACGACTCGCCGACCGTCGCGACGTGGAGCGGGCCAAGGCGTTGTTGATGGCTCGGGGGCAGACTGAAGACGCGGCCTTCGCGAAACTGCGCCGAGGCGCTATGGACGGCCGTATCTCGTTGGGGGAATCGGCGCGCCGGGAATTGGGCAAAGATTCGACGTCGGGCTCGGCCTTTTCCGGCCCATGATCCCGATCGGGTAACGATCCGGGCTGGTTAGGGCTCAGATGCCCCTTGAAAGGTTACGGATTGACAACCATCGCGCAGTGGGCCCAGTTAGATGGCCGATTTGCACCCCCGGCAAGGTACATTCAGAAGACCGTAATCCCAAATATGGCAGTGGGGCTCACGTCTTGCTGCCCAAAGGAGTACATCTATGAAGCGACGAATTGCTGGGTCGCTAGCCGTCATCGGTGCTGCAAGCCTCGTGCTTGCCGCATGTGGTGGCAGCAGCGACGATGGTGGCTCGGCGACGCCCTCACCTACGGGCGACACCACATCAGCCACCGCAGAACCCACCACCGAGTGCACCAATGATCAGCTGATCATCGGCACCATGCTTCCCGCGACGGGCGATCTTGCCTTCCTCGGGCCGCCTGAGTATGCCGGCGTTGACCTTGGTGTTGAAGAAGTTGATGCGGGCGGCGGCGTGCTAGGCAAGCCGATCATCAACGAATATGGTGATTCGGGCGACACATCGACCGACATCGCCTCGCAGACCATCGATGCTCATGCCGCCAAGGGCGTGCAGGTTGTCATCGGTGCGGCTTCTTCAGGCGTGTCCTTGAGCGTGCTGGAGAAGACCACAATTCAAAACGGCATGGTCATGTTCTCTCCGGCCAATACCTCGCCGGCGTTGACCACTGCTCCTGACGATGGCCTGTACTTCCGCTTCTCGCCCTCAGATGTGTTGCAGGGTGCCGTTGCGGCAAATGAAGCCATTTCGGCCGGCCTGACCGCAGGCGCCACGATCGCTCGTGACGATCCCTACGGCACCGGCCTCCAGGATGCCTTCGTCAAGGACTTCGAAGCAGCCGGTGGCACCATCACCGCACAGCTTGTCTACGACCCCAAGGCACCCTCATTTGAGGCTGAGGTAGCAGAGATGGCCGCTAGCAACCCGGACTTCATCCAGGTGATCGGCTTCGATGAGACCACCAAGCTTCTCCAGGAAATGATCAAGCAGGGCGTTGGCCCGCAGGATCTGCAGGTGTACCTCGTTGACGGCAACCTGTCGACAACGGCCTACGGTGACTTCCCGGCCGGCACCATGGACGGCGTCATCGGCACCCTGCCGATCGGCGATCCGAGCTCCGATCTCGATGCATTCAACGAGCGTCTGCTATCGGTAGACCCGAGCCTGACGGACTTCGCCTATGGCGCTCAGTCCTATGACGTGGTCATCGCAGTCGCGCTTGCCGCTCAGTACGCAGGTTGTGCCGATGCGCGTTCCATCGCTGACGCCCTACCCATGGTCGTCAACGAGCAGCCCGGCGCAGAAGAGTGCGATAGCTGGGATTCCTGCAACGCGATCATCCAGGCCGGTGGCCAGCCTAACTTCAATGGCGCGACCGGTCCGCTTGATCTGAACGAGTTTGGCGACCCGAAGACCGGCACGATCGGTATCTTCGAGTACATCAGCAACACAGAGTACGAATTGCTCGACAGCGTCACCGCTGAGGTGCCCGCACCGTAAGCACCCCTGGCACCACGAAATGTGGCCCGGTCCCCGCAAGGGGGCCGGGCCACATTTGTTATGCGCTGATGTGTCCTGTCAATCGCGGGAGCTGAAGTGAAGTGGTTGTGGATTCCTATGCCTTGGCGAGGGTGCCGAGGTACAGTTCGATGACCTTGGGGTCGTTGGCCAGTTCGCTACCCGTACCGGTGTAGGCGTTGGTGCCTTGATCGAGAACGTAGCCTCGGTCGACGATCTGAAGACACCTGCTGGCATTTTGTTCCACGATAATCACGGTGACACCCGTCTTGTTGATGTCGCGCACCCGCACGAAGACCTCATCTTGCAGTGAGGGTGACAATCCGGCGCTGGGTTCGTCGAGAAGCAGAACGCTCGGGTCCATCATCAGTGCTCGGCCCATCGCCACCATTTGCCGCTCACCACCGGAGAGTGAGCCCGCGCGTTGTTTGCGACGTTCGGCAAGGGCTGGAAAAATATCGGCAACGCGAGCGAAACTGTCAGCGAACTTCTTGGGTTGCTGATAGCAACCCACCTCGAGGTTCTCTTCGATCGTGAGGGACGGGAACACGTTATTGTTCTGCGGGACGAAGCTGACCCCCATGGTGACCAGTTTGTCTGCGCGCAGATTGGTGATGTCTTGGCCTCGGAGTGTGACGCTGCCTTGGTTGATGCGGACCAGACCGAACATCGCCTTGAGCAAAGTCGATTTGCCGGCACCGTTTGGCCCGATGATGCCTACGAGTTCGCCGTCGGATGCGGTGAGGTTGCAGCCATTGAGGATATTGACTCCGGGGAAGTACCCGGCGACGAGATCGTGCGCGTTTACCAAGAAGTCAGTCGACACCGCTTGGATTTCGACCGGCTTGACATCTTGGTGGGCGAAGAGATCGATCTCACGCTCAAACTCGCCTAGATCTTCAGGACCTGGAACGTTGTCGGGCGTACCGGCTCGCGGATCAAAACCACTCATGCCGGATCCTCCTCGGTCGTGAGGCCTTGACCAGACTCGGTTAAGGCGCTGTCGTGATGGGCTCCAAGATACGCATCGATGACCCGCTGGTCTTGCATGACTGACCCTGGCGTGCCCTCGGAAATGATGGCCCCCTGCGCCATAACGACGACCCAGTCGCTGACATCGCGAACCATGTCCATGTCGTGTTCGACGAACATCACCGTCGTGCCCTCTTCGCGAATGTCGCGAATGTGATCGAGCAGGCTTTGTTTGAGTGCTGGGTTGACCCCGGCCATCGGCTCGTCGAGCATAACCAATTGTGGGTTGAGCATGAGCGCACGTGCCATCTCTAGCAGCTTCCGCTGACCTCCAGAGAGAGAGCCGGCGAAGTCGGCCGATTTCTGTGCGAGGTTGAATCGACCCAGGAGTTCCATTGCTCGTTTTGTATTTTGTGATTCCTGCTTGGCCCAGGTGAATTTGAAAATAGAGGGAAAAATGCTTTCGCCTGTTTGCCCACCGGCGCCGAGCAGCATGTTGTCGAGCACCGACAACCGCGACAGGCTCTTGGTGAGCTGAAACGTTCGAACGAGGCCTTGGCGAGCGAGTTTATTGGGCGCTCGATTAGTGATGGCCTCGTCGTTGTAAGTCCAACTGCCGTCATCGGAGGTGTCAAATCCGCTGATGACGTTGAAGAAGGTGGACTTGCCGGCACCATTGGGGCCGATGAGCGCGGTGATGGCTCCTCGCTGGACCTCCAGGTGCGACACGTCCACCGCGCGTAGGCCGCCGAACTGACGCACAACCGAGTCCACCCGCAAAATGGGATCGGGTTTGGCAACACCGGGCTCAGGGGTCAACTCAGCCAAGGCCGCGACGGCCGCGTTAGCCAGGGGTGCTTCAGCGGGCATCGAGCATCAACTCCTTGCGGTCGCCGAGGATTCCTTGAGGTCGGAAGATCATCAGAAGCATCAAGCCTATGCCCACCAGAATGAATCGAATGGGCCCAATCTGGGTTACCGAAATAAAGGTTATGACGTCATTGGCCACACCTTCCTTGAGCACCTGCTCAACAAACACCAGAAGGAACCAGAAGATGGCCGCGCCTAGAAGAGGCCCGGCCACGCGAGCCGTACCACCCAGGATCAGCATGACGTACAAAAAGAACGTGAAATCGGGGACGAAGCCGTCTGGCTGAACTGAGCCCTTACTCACGGCAGAGAAAACACCAGCGAAAGCCGCGAACACACCACCCAGCATGAGCACCTGCAGTTTGCGCAGGTAGGTGTTCTTGCCCAGTGAGCGTACGGCGTCCTCATCCTCGCGAATTCCCTTGACCATGCGACCCCACGGACTGCGCATGAGCAGCCAAGTCAGGAGGGTCATGATCGCGATGAATGTCCATCCGGTCATCACGAGCCACATATCAACCCGAGAGAACGACAGCGGCCCGAGTTCAAATCTGTCCCATTCGGGGAGGGGATTGAGGTCGTAGAACTCGGTGCCGATCGAGCCGGTGACCCCTTGTGATCCACCGAGGAAATCGGCGGACTTTGCGAGAAACCGGAGGATTTCACTTGCGGCGATGGTGACGATAGCCAGATAGTCAGCTCGTAGTCGCAGAGTGGGGATGCCCAGCAGTAGGGCGAGGCCTATCGCGATGATGACCGCGAACGCGACGCCCAACCACAGGCTGGAACCGACTTCGACGACCGTTACGCCCACCGCGTAGGCACCGACGGCCACAAAGGCAACTTGGCCGAAGTTCAGCAGGCCGCCGTAGCCGAATTGAATGTTCAGACCGATCGCGGCGATGCAATAAATGATTGCGGTGACACCGATCGCCTGAGTTAACGACTGAGAGAGGATGAATCCGAAATCCATGATCTAGCCCACCCTTTCCCGTCGGCCGAGTAGTCCTTGAGGCCTCACCAGCAAAAGGATGATCATCAAGAACAATGCGGCAGCTGTTTTGAGTTCGGTTGGGACGATGAGTGTCGACAACTGCACGGTGATGCCCACAACGAATGAGCCCACGATGGCACCACCGATGGTTCCCAGGCCGCCGAGGACAACGGCGGCAAAAAAGGTGAGAAGTAGGAATTGACCCATGGTCCACACGACGTTCTGGGTCAGGCCGAGGAAGACTCCACTAAGAGCGGCCAGGCTAGCACCCAAGACCCATACGACCGAAATGACGCGCTCGACGTTGACTCCTGATGCAGAAGCCAGCGCCGGGTTATCCGAGACGGCGCGTGTTGCCTTGCCTAGTCGAGAGTTCTTCAACCACAGGACTGAAATGGTCAGAACGATGATGGCAATGACCGACATGATCAATTCTTTGGGCGTGACGAAAACGATGCCCAGATCGATCGGAGTTTGCCCGGCAAACTGCTCAAAGCTTTGCGGCGCTCCACCGAAGAAGAAGACGATCAGGTAGCGAATCGTGATAGCAAGGCCGATCGAGACAATCATCGCGGCGATAAGGCCTGTGCCACGTCGACGCAGTGGCTTCCAAAGGAACTGGTTTTGACCCCAGCCCCACAGCGCTGCGCTGAGCACAATCGCGAGCGGTCCAGCGATGATGATGTTGATGCCGAAAGTGGTATTCAGCACCAGGGCCGTGAACGCTCCGAGAGTCAACAACTCACCGTGGGCGAAGTTTGTCAAACCGGTGGTTCCAAAAATCAGGCTCAGCCCCAGCGCGCTCAGGGCGATAATGATCGACAGTACGATGCCGCCGACGAGTAGTTGAGCCACGCGATCAAAGGTGATCCCACCACCGCCACCGCCACCCCCGTCGCCACCGATCGTGAAAATCACTCGCTTATCGCGCGTGAGTACGCTCACCTCTCGCGGATTGTCGCCCTGAACACCTTCGGTGATGGTGCCCTCATCGAGTGTGAGCGTGAAGGTGGATTCAGTGGGCACTGCAATCACGGCCAGGCCTTCGCCATCGGTCACGATGTCTGCGGTGAACCCGTCGGGGCCGGTGATGTTGATTGCGGCATCAGGGATACCGGCTCGCTCGCCGTCAATGACCGCCACGGTGAGTTCGAGCTCATCAGCCTGGGCCGGTGACGCGAACCCCATGACCGGGATCAGCGCGAACAGCAGGGCCAAGAAGCCACTACCTAACCAACGGGTGGGGCGCCTGGATCGCTGGTGCACACGGCCTCCTCGACATGGCAATGATGTAGGTCTGTGCGTCAGTGAACGCTAAACCTGCTGAAGACCTAGGCCAACTGACGCGGCGCCGAGCATACCCACGATTCGTCGGCCGTGGTCTCGATCCGGAGGATCAATATCATCACGATCTCGTCGCATCGCGCAGCAGACAGGTCAGCCGTGCAGTTGCGGTGCGTTCACCCTGTTCGTTAGTGATCGCGATGTCGAACGTGGCCAAGGTCCGCCCGCGTGTCAGTGGGATGGCCACAGCGGTCACGTAGCCGTCCCGGACGCTTCGGTGATGACTTATCGATAGTTCGATGCCCACACCGATGCGGTCTGACCCGGCGCCCACTACAGCTGCCACCGAACCCACAGACTCAGCCAGGACCGCACTTGCTCCGCCGTGTAGGAGCCCATAGGGCTGGGTGTTTCCGGTGACCGGCATGCGAGCGACGGTCCGTTCGGGCGTGACCTCGAGCCACTCAATGCCCATGCGCTCACCCAGATGGCCGACATCCGCCTGGGCAATCCACGGCAACATGTCCTCGGTATCGGATTGCTCAGTCGATGGGGTGCGATGTTGTGGGTCATCAGACATGCCTGCACCCTATGGCAGCGATGGGCTGGCCTTGACGCACTTAGGATGACGGCATGGCCCAGCAGCGTGAGCCCGATTCCCGTACCGATCAGGCTCCGCGGTTACTCCTACTAGATGGCCACTCGCTCGCCTACCGAGCCTTCTATGCATTACCGGTGGAAAATTTCTCCACATCCACTGGGCAAGCCACAAACGCGGTTTACGGCTTCACGTCGATGTTGATCAACGCCCTGCGAGATGAAAAGCCCACTCACGTGGCCGTAGCCTTCGATGTGTCCCGTAAGACCTTTCGCAGCGACATTTACGCCGACTACAAGGCCAATCGAAAGGTGAGCCCGGAGGGCTTTGCCGGCCAGGTTGATCTCATTCGGCAGGTGCTCACTGCGATGGGGGTGCCATTCGCGCAAATCGAAGGAGTAGAAGCCGACGATATTTTGGCCACCTGGGCGACCAAGGCTGCTGTCGAGGGGGCCGAGGTGTCGATCATCACCGGTGATCGCGACGCTTTTCAGTTGGTTGACGAACACGTGACTGTGTTGTACCCACGCAAGGGGATGTCGGATCTCGCGCGCATGACGCCGGCGGCCGTTGCGGCCAAATACGGCCTGACCCCGGCCCAGTATCCGGATTTCGCCGCGCTGCGCGGAGATCCGAGCGACAACCTGCCAGGTATTCCCGGAGTCGGTGAAAAAACTGCGACGAAGTGGATTTCAGCCTATGGATCACTAGAAGGTGTCGTAAGCAACGCCGACAAGATCACGGGCAAGGTCGGTGACGCCTTGCGCGAGCATCTACCGCAGGTGCTCGTGAATCGACAACTCACGCACCTGATGCGGGACGTAGAAGTGCCGGTTTCCCCGCTCAATGTCCCGATCGGACCCGTTGATGTCGCCGCCGTTGATGCGGTCTTTGATGCACTGGAGTTCCGTGCTTTGCGTGAGCGATTCCTCGGTGCTGTCGATCTGGCGGAGGTTGATGCTGCTGCGCCGGCAGACTGGATGCCGGTGGCAGCAGGCGGCGTCGTAGATGCCTTGGCGCTCTTACCGTCTGAGCCGGTGACCGTGGCGGTTGCTGGCTCATGGGGGAGCGGTGCAGGTGAACTGATCCGGGTAGCCATCGCCACTGACGAATCGGTTGCACAGGTGATTGAGCTAAACGGCCTGACCGATGGGGATCGCGATGCCTTGTGGGTGTGGTTGGCAGATGAGACCAGGCCCAAGGTGATGTTTGACGCAAAGGGCCCCCTTTTAGCCGCCTTGAGTGAGGGTCATGACATCAAGGGCGTTGTCTTCGATGTGGCACTGGCCGCATATCTGCTTTCACCAGGCAGCCGGGTGAATGGGCTGGCGGGCATCACCGAGAAGATCTTGAACCGTACCCTCGCCGCCGCTGCGGTCGAGCCGGCGCAGATGTCGTTATCGGTAACGGGTGACGAAGACCAGGGAGCCCTGGCTCAAGAAGCCGCAGCGATACGGGACTTGGCTCACGCGATGAAGCCGATGCTCGAAGAGCGTTCCCTCCTGGCGTTGCTGACCGAGATTGAACTACCGACCTCGCGGGTGCTTGCGGCGATGGAGTTGACCGGTATCGCTGTTGACCGCGAGAAGCTCCAGCAGTTATCTGATGAGTTCGACGCGCAGGCAGCCCAGGCCGAGCAGGCTGCCCACGGCATCGTGGGGCAGACTTTCAACCTCGGGTCACCTAAACAGTTGCAGGGCGTGCTTTTTGATCTACGCGGCTTACCTAAAACAAAAAAAATCAAGACTGGATACACGACCGACGCCGACGCACTCAATGCACTGTATGACAAGACCCACGACCCGGTCCTCGAGCAGATCCTGTCCTGGCGCGACGCTACAAAACTTCGCCAAACAGTGGATGGTCTGATTCCTATCATTGATGCAAATGGCCGCATTCACACCACGTTTCAGCAAACCATCGCTGCGACCGGTCGACTGTCGAGCACCGACCCCAATTTGCAGAACATTCCCATTCGCACCGAGCAGGGCCGTCGCATTCGTGATTGTTTCGTCGTCGGTGAAGGTTTCGAATCTCTACTCACAGCCGACTATTCGCAGATCGAAATGCGCATCATGGCGCACCTGTGCGGTGATGAAGCGCTGCGCGATGCATTTGCCCAGGGAGAAGATCTGCACACAACTGTTGCTGCCAGTGTTTTCGAGGTGGCGCCGACCGATGTTGATGCGGAGATGCGCCGGCGTATCAAGGCCATGTCCTACGGCTTGGCATACGGGCTGTCGGCTTATGGGCTATCACAACAGCTTGGTATCGGCGTCGATGAAGCGAAGGTTTTGATGGGTGAGTACTTCGCCCGCTTCGGCGGAGTACGCGACTACCTGTCTGATGTGGTTGATCAGGCTCGTCGGGTTGGTTACACAGAGACCATGCACGGGCGTCGGCGCTACCTGCCGGACCTGACCAGCGATAACCGGCAGCGTCGCGATATGGCCGAACGTATGGCGCTCAATGCCCCCATTCAAGGAACCGCCGCCGACATCATGAAAGTGGCCATGATCGATGTGGAGCGAGCGTTCGCCCAGCGTCAGCTTGGCTCACGGCTGCTGCTTCAGGTTCATGATGAGTTGATCATCGAGGTTGCCCCAGGCGAGGTAGATCAAGTGCGTACGCTCGTGGTGCAGGGTATGGAGGCCGCGGCGGACCTGTCGGTGCCCCTGGAGGTATCGGTCGGGATCGGTAGATCGTGGGAGTCGGCTGGCCACTGACCCCACGGTGATAGGGGGTCGACCCGCGGGGCATCAGCGCGCATATTGCAAATATCGCTCCTGCATGGACGCAAACTGGCACACTGCGTCCATGAAAACCGGTTCAAGGGCACGTTTGGGTCAGGCAACCTTGAGATTGGCTCCGTGGCAGCGTGTTGGGGTCTTGGTAGGGGCGGGGGCATTGCTGGCGGCGTGCGCCTCAGCGACAGTACCAGACTCTCGAGACACCAGCACGGATCTTTCCTTCAACGGTTGTGACACCGTGGCGTGTCAGGGAACGATTGAGGGTGCGGATTACGAGATCTTGCTGCCGGACACCTGGAATGGCACGTTACTGCTCTACTCACACGGCTACCGTGGGGCTGAGCCCTTCCCGCCCACGTTTGATCCCATCGTGACGACACCAGTTCCGGTTCCCGGTTGGGACGATGGCAACACCGCACTTGGCGAATCCCTGCTTGAGCGGGGATATGCGTTGGCCGGTTCGGCGTACGCATCGAATGGCTGGGCGGTCGAGGACGGCGTGGCCGCTGCCGAGCAGATTTATGACTTCTTCTCGACCAATGTTGCCACTCCCAAGCGTGTCATCGTCTCGGGGGGCTCATCACGACTGAGTTGGCGGAGAAGGGCCTGGACTGGATCAACGGGGCCGTTCCGCTGTGCGGTGTGATGGCGGGGTTGGTGCCCAATATTGGCTTAGCGTTTGACGCCGCCTACTCAACCCAACAGTTGATCTACCCGGAGATGAAGATCGTTGAGTTCTCCAGCTACGAAGAGGCTGTTGCCAACTGGGAGGGTGCGGCCTCTCGCCTCATTCAGGCCGGCCGCGACCAAGACCTCGAGACGATCGCCAAGATGTTCACCATCGCAGCTATGGTCGACGCGCCGGATAAGACCTTTTCCCAGGATGGTGCCGATATCACCAGCCAGGTGACCGGAACGATCGAGTCTTTGCTTACCGCTCTCGCCTACGGCACCGTGGGGCGTTTCGATATCGAGCAGCGATATGGCGGCAACGTATCGGGCAATGAGGGCACAGACTATGCGCTGCGCCTAGATGATGCTGAGCGAACCTTGATCGACACGATTGGTGGGGATGGGGCGGCTAATCGTTTCGTCACGCAGCTCGACAATGGCCCTCGGACCGCGGCTAACCCGACTGCTCAGGCCGCAGCTCTCGAACGTGGCGGCGACCCCAATGGGGCGATCACCGTGCCCATGATCACCATGCATACGGCCAACGATCCACTCGTCATCGTCGAGAATCAGGCCTTCTTTGCCGACCGATATCGGTCTGCGGTGGCCAATCAGACGGCTCAGGGCGACCTCATTCAGCTCTACACCGTGCCACCGGCGACGTACTCGCCAGAGACCGGAGCGCCATATGGTGCCGGGCACTGCAATTTCACGCCGCAGTCGCGGATCGCGGTCATCGAGCTGATGGAGCAGTGGATCCAAGATGGGCTGTATCCCGGTCAAAACGCGATCGTGGCGGCAATGGGGTCTGACAGTGGCTACAGCCCGCTGTTTACACCCGGGCCCTGGCCAGATCTGGCTGCGGTCGTCACCGAATAGGACGCAATTATTGGCCTAGATCGTTGGACCGTTGTTGAGCGGGGCCATTCCCTGGCGTCGCTCAACAACGGCGTAGATCAACCCGGCCACGCACAAGAGGCTCGCCGCCAGCACGACGGCCACGGCAAGTCCGGCCACGTTTGCCGGCACGACCCAGAAGGCCAGCCCCGTGAGGGTTGCCAACGCAACCCAGATGGCGATCACCGCGCGCCGGTCATCTACTGCGATGCGAGTAAGCAAAAGTGCCTGTGCCACAGCCATCAGCGCACCGATCAGTGCGAATATCCAGGCGATAGATGCTAATGACTCATATTGCGATCCGCCCACGGCGGCGACTACTTGATTTGGCGCCACGGCGGTCGCGACGACGACAACGGCACCGATGCCGGCGACGCTCGCGAGCGTCAGTGTCACCGCTTGCTGTCGCCGCGCATCAACGAAACGTGGAAAGGCGATGATGCCGACGAACTGGGGCAACCAGAAAGCGATCTTGGCAAGGATCGCGCCCACGCCATAGTCGCCAGCCTGCTGAGGGGTCAAGATTGCGCGCGCGTACACGACGTCGATGTTCGTGAGCAAGAAAAGCGCCAAAAGCGCGTGCGTAGCATGGCCCACCGGGCGTAGGAGTTCGAGTAGTCTGCCGCTGACATTGCCGATGAGTGGAGCGATACTCACTCGCCCGACACCTGCGCCGACCAGCGTGCCGCAGGCGATTCCGATGAGCACGGCGGTAGCGCTCTGCCCGACCAGTGCGCCCGCAACGCCACCGATGCCTCGCCCGAGTCCGACGGCTAGATAGATTCCAGCGAGTCGACTAAATGCCTCGCTGCCTTGGGCAATGCCCAGTTCGGCGCCGATAATGGTGAGTGGAACTAGGGTCACGGCCACCCAAACCAATGGCCACAAGCCGTTTAGTTGCAGGAACCAGCCGAGGAACGGCATCAAGATCACCGCGGCACCCATCACTGCTAGTCCGGCGATGGCGGCGAATCGAAGTCCTTTACCGGCTGTTGATGGTGCGCCGCTGCGGTCATGGACGATGAGGCGTGCGATGACCGCCTGCAGGGCCAGGGCGACGACGTTTCCAATGAGAATCAGGCCCAGCATCGCCGACAGGATGCCGAATTGATCGGGTCCCAAGGCCCTGGCTGAGACGATATTGACAAGGTAGGCAGCCACCTGCGCACCGGCGAGTGCGATTGCGACCAGCGTGGTGCCGCGCAACAGTCCGAGGCGAGGACGCAGATTGCGCGCCTCGCGCTCATCATTCGCGTCCGGTCCCAAGTCAGCCATGAGCCTGACACGATAGTGGGCTATGACCACTTCGGCGGGCACTTCTCGTGCGCCTGCATCAGGCGTACGCGCCTATTTACGTAGCCAGTGGTGGGTCCTGGCCTGGGTGCTGGTGCTGGCTTTGCTTTATCTCGGACCGGCACTGGGTCAAGGATTTGTCCTGAGCTACGACATGGTGTTCGTGCCCCAACAGTCGCTCCTGTTGACCACGTTTGGTTTGGATGGTGGTCTTCCGCGGGCTGTGCCACAGGACATCGTGGTGGCTTTGCTCACGCAGGTGGTTGATGGCGCGTGGGTACAGAAAGTTGTACTGCTCGCCATACCCATTGTTGCCGGCCTGGGTGTCGCGCGGTTGCTCATGGGGTGGGGCCGCGGGGTTCAACTGATGGGCGTAACCCTTGCGGTTTGGAATCCCTTCGTCGTTGAACGGATGGTGATCGGTCACTGGGCGCTGCTGCTCACCTACGCGGTGGTGCCGTGGGTGCTGGCCTGTCTGATGCGGCTGCGTAATACCGGTCGAGGCGCCCCAGGGCTCCTGCTTTGGTGTGCACTTGGCTCGCTGGTGCCCACCGGTGGCGTGTGGCTGCTGATGGTGGTGTCGGTACCGCTGCTGTGGCCTGGTGGAGTACTCACACTCAAGAGGCGTATCACCTTCATGAGCGGAGTGGTCGCGCTCAATCTTCCGTGGTTGCTAGCAGCCCTGGCGCATCCCTCCCGAGGCACGACCCGGATAGATGGCAGTGAGGCGTTCGCACTGCGCGCCGAAGGCACCTGGGGTGAAGTGCTGACCGCGTTGAGCCTTGGCGGCATCTGGAATTCCGAGGTTGTGTTGCCCTCTCGCGGATTGATACTTGCCCCGATCATGGGGGTGTTGCTCATCGGACTCACCGTATGGGGCATTCGCTCTTGGATGCGAGTAGGCGAACGCGTAGTAGTCGTGTGGGGTGTGCTGCTGGCGGGGGCGGGTGCCGTCCTTGCGCTACTCCCGGCTTTATTGACGGGACTGTGGGGTTTACTCCTAGAAACCCTTCCCGGAGGTGGCCTGCTTCGCGATTCGCACAAGTGGCTGCTACTGCTTGCAATGGTGGTGGCGATCGTGGCGCCCATTGGTGCGGCCCGTCTGATACGCCCGATCTCGGATTCGGTAAATCGCCGTGTAATCGTCGCGGCGTTAGTTATCGCACCCGTGCTTGTCCTCCCAGATATGGCGTGGGGCGCTAGCGGCAGGCTTTCGGCGGTCGAGTATCCGACTGAATGGACCAATATGCGCCAAGCGGTTGCAGAACAACAGATAACGGGTGACGTGATTGTCTTGCCGTGGTCGACCTTTAGGCGCTTTGAGTTCAATGCCAATCGCACGGTGTTGGATCCTGCCCCTCGGTGGTTACCGCGCGCATCGGTCTTTTCTAGCAGCCTGGCTGTTACTCGAGGGGGCCAAACCATCGTTATCTCGGGCGATGACCCAAGGTCGCAGGTCGTCAACGAAACGCTCGCAGCTGGACAACCATTGGTGGGAGTCGCATCGGACTTGGGCGTTGGGTTGGCATTGGTGGAGCGGAACGCGCGCCCCCCCGTACCGGCCACCGCGCTTGATGGCACGTCGCTGGTGTGGTCGGAGGGCAACTTGGAGTTGTACCGTTTTCCCGGGCCGGCGCGAGCACCTTTCGTCACTGCGGCTGATCGCGTGATTATTGGTGTCAACATCGTCATAGCGATCGGGCTGGTAGGCCTGGGCCTCACGGCTGCGGGTGGGCGGTGGCGGTCTCGGCGTAGTAATTCACTCATTGACCCGGATTCGCCCGCATGATTTGCTAAGGTCCGCATAGAGCAACTGCTCGGTACCGCTGGCATCGGCCATTGGGAATGGGAATGGAGACCACTGTGAACCTGATCCTGGGACCAATCATTGCTGCCATCGTCGGTGCGGCCTTGGCTGGTGGTGCGGCTTTCGGCGTCATTTCCGCGGAGACTGCGGTTCCTTCTCCGGTTGATGCGCCCTTTGTGGTGTACGGCACCAACTAGCGCGAATTTGGGGCCGAATGTCGGCTAGGCCGCCGTCCCCTCGCCTGTGCTGCAAGCAAATTTCCCTCGAAAGCATCCACCGAATTAGTCCAGGTGTAGTCGGCTGCGTGGATTCGCGCTTTTGCTCCTAGTTTCTGGCGAAGTTGATGGTCTCGTAATAGGTCTGCGATGGCGGCGGTGAAGCTGTCCAGGTTGCCCTCAGTGAGTAGACCGGTGTCACCATGGCGTACCGATTCGCACACTCCGCCGGCATCTTCGTACGCGACGGTGGGTACGCCACATGATGCCGCCTCCATGACAACCAAGCCCCAGCCCTCCTTGAGCGAAGGCAGGGCCAAAACCCATGCCTGCGACAGTTCTGTCAGCTTCTGGTCTTCACTCACATGACCGGTGAAGATGACGCGGTCAGCCACCCCCGCGCGCTGCGCATAAGCGATGAGTTCTGGCTTCCACCAGCCGTCACCGACGACGGTCAGGGTCAGATCGGGAAACTCCACGCGCAGACGCGCAACCGCCGCGATTGCATGCTCGACTTGCTTATGGGGCACCAGACGCCCCAGTACGACCAGGTGCGGGTGCGGCGCCGGGTTGGTGGCCTGCTGCGGTATTTCGACGGTGCCGTTGGGCACCAGTGAGATCCGCTGATCGTCAACCCCGAGTTCGACTAGTTCGTTGCGTGAGGCCTTCGACACTGTGATGTACCCACAGTGTCGGTAGACGTATGGCGCGAGGGTTGACTCAACCCACCACCCGAATCGGGCGCGGATGGGGTCGTAAACGACCGGCCACTGTTCCCGGTGAACGTGGTGAACTAACACGACCACCGGAGCCTTGGTTGCCCAGGGGGCGAGGAAGGGGATGCCGTTATGCGTGTCGACCACGACATCAACATCGGCAAATTCTGGCGTTTTCAGGAGACGTCGGGCACGATGGTAGACGCTAAGTTTGCCGCCTACCCGACGAAAACGTACCCCGTCGACAATTTCATCAGCAGGTGCCTGATCGTGGGCGGCGCATATGACCGTCACGTCGTGGCTTCGGGCTGCAAGCCCTCGAGCGATGGTTTCAAGGTAAACCTCAGAGCCGCCGCCCTCGGGATTAGCGACATCGCGCCAGTTGAGCCACACGATGCGCATGCCCTGACGTTATCGGTCGACTCGGTATCCCTTCAGTCGAATATCCGAAGCCAACCTGGGGTACCGTCAGGCGGTGCAAGAGTCGGGCCGAAACCAGGTGTCCATGCGGTGGCGGGCCGATCTTGCCCGTTCGTGGCGGCTGTGGCGGGCATTTGGGCTCGAGCAGGCGGATCCGGATTCGTTTTACGGGGAGCTGGCGGCTGACTCAGCCGCTCAGGTGGATCATCTGCACCCCCTGGAAGGAACGGTGATGCTCGATGTGGGTGGGGGACCGGGATATTTCTGTGACGCCTTCGCAGCGCGAGGTGCAACCTATTTTGCGGTCGACGCTGATGCTGGCGAAATGCATCTGCATGGGCGTACGCCTGGCTCGCGGACAGTGCAAGCCTCGGGCACGGCCCTGCCATTCGCGGCTGGGTCCTTCGACCTCACGTATTCGTCAAATGTAGCCGAGCATGTGGCCCAGCCGTGGCGGATGGGCGAGGAGATGATTCGGGTCACTCGTCCGGGGGGCACGATCGTGCTGTCCTACACCGCGTGGTGGGGGCCATGGGGTGGCCATGAAACGTCACCGTGGCACTACTTAGGCGGCAAGCGGGCCGCTCAGCGGTACCGACGCTCCCACGGCCACGCACCCAAGAACGAATTTGGACGAAGCCTGTTCAATGTTTCCGTTGGTGCCGGCCTCACGTGGGCCAGGTCAGTTCCCGGTGCTGAACTCGTGGCTGCATTTCCTCGCTACGCACCGGCATGGGCATCGCGTATGGTGCAGATCCCGGTCGTCGGAGAGGTGTTGACCTGGAATCTGATGCTGGTCATGCGTCGTCGACACGGTCAGACCGCAGGGCCATGACAACATCGGCAACTGCGTCCCCCGCACCAGATCAGATCGTGCCCTCGTCATTCATTCGGCGTTGGCGATATGCGGCTGTCGCCATGGCCCTGGTGGCTTTGGCTTTCGCGCAGAACCCCGGCCGAATCGCAGCCGACACTAAACTGGATCTTTTTGTTGATCCCGGTGCATTGATGGCCAAGGCTGCGCACCTGTGGGAACCGCTGGGGTTTTTCGGTCAGCTCCAAAATCAGGCGTACGGGTATCTGTTTCCGATGGGTCCGTTCTTTTGGATTTTCGACACCATCGGTATACCGACGTGGGTGACCCAGCGCTTGTGGTGGGCAATGCTGTTGGTGCTCGCCTTCGCCGGTGTAGCCCGCCTGGTGGTGTTACTCGGTTTCGGGGGATTCGGCCCCCAGGTGCTGGGCGGACTTGCCTATGCGCTGGCGCCGCGGATGGTGACCGAGATTTCCGTGCTTTCAGTTGAGGTCCTGCCCTATGCCATGGCTCCATGGGTGCTGGTGCCCTTAGTGGCTCTGGCCAGAGGCGGGTCGGTACGCCGTGCCGCTGCGGCGAGTGGGCTGGCGGTGTTGTGTGTTGGTGGGGTTAATGCCGTAGCAACCGCTGCGGTATTACCTTTGGCGGCTTGGTGGATTGTCACGCGATTTCGTGGCCGAATCCGAGTGTCGCTAGCACTGTGGTGGAGTGCTTCGGTTGCCCTAGCCACGGCCTGGTGGGCATTACCGCTGCTGCTGTTGGGCCGCTACTCGCCGCCGTTTTTGGATTGGATCGAATCTGCTTCGGTGACTACCGCGGTCACCAGTCCCGATACGGTTTTGCGCGGAACGTCAACCTGGGTCGCCTACATCTCCGAAACAGGTGGGCCCGTTTGGGCGGCCGGCTGGGCCCTGGTGACGTCGCCGTTGCTCATTGTCGTTTCAGGTGTCGTTGCCACGGTGGGAATCATCGGAGTATGCCTCCGCGGTAACCCATATCGACTTTTTCTCATTGGGGGAATCTTCGGTGGCATCGCACTGGTCTCATTAGGTCACGTTGGAGATCTCACTGGTTTCGGGGCCGAGTCAATGCGGGCGCTTCTTGACGCCGCACTAGCCCCACTCCGCAACACCCACAAATTCGATCTCATCCTGCGCATACCCCTGGCGTTGGGTTTTGCCTACGCGGTGCATCGGGTGCTGGTGTCACCTCGATGGAGGCAGGGGCGATCCACGTACTTTTTGGCTGCAGCGACGGCGGTCGTTGTGGCGGGGTCCGCCCCGCTCTGGACTGGCAACTCCACCCAAGATCGGTCCTTTATCGAGGTGCCCCAATATTGGACCCAGGCATCGGCTTGGCTCGAACTGCAAGAAACCAATGGCCGTGCGCTCGTTGTCCCAGGCGCATCCTTCGCGGTGTACTCGTGGGGTCGGACCAATGACGAACCGTTCCAGGCGCTGGCTCAAACACCCTGGGTTGTGCGCGATGCGGTGCCGTTGGCCACCGCGGGATCAATTCGCCTGCTGGATGCGGTCACACAGCAATTGGAAAACGGCCGCGGGTCGCCCGGGCTTGCCGATGCGCTGTCGCGATCAGGAATCGAGTGGATTGTGTTGCGCAACGATATCGACGTACGTCGCACCGGATCGCCGCGACTTGATGTGGTGCGCCAGGCCTTGACGAGTTCGCCGGGGATTGTGGCGGCCAATAGTTTCGGCCCAGTGCTGTCGGGTAGTCGCTTGGGTTCGCTGGTTGTAGATCGTGGACTCAGCAGTGACCTACCTGCGGTCGAGGTGTTTCGGGTAGCTCCTCCGGCGGCGCAGCCAGATCTGCGCATAGCCGTCCGCCCGGCATCAGACATCGTGGTCATGACTGGGGCCAGCGAGGCGCTGATGGAGCTTGCCGACGGTGGACAACTTGGCGAGCAGGTCGTTGTCTTTGCAGGTGATGAGAAGCCGGTGCTGGCCCTGGCCGAACCGGGCTCGGTCCGGACCGGTGTTACCGATAGTTTTCCGCGCAGCCTGGTGGACTTTGGTCGTGTGCGCGATAACAGAAGTGTGACCATGACGCAGGCACAAGTCATTGAGGCGAATCGCCCGGTTACCGACTATCTGCCGGTGAGCCCGATCGAACGTCAATCGGTCGTTGAGTGGAGGGGTGGTGAGGTCTCTGCGTCATCAAGCGCCGGCTTTGGAGTAAATGCACAACCGCTCGTCCCCGCGGCTGGCGCATGGTCTGCTGTCGATGGCGATGACGTCACAGCCTGGGAGAGCGCACGCAAAACTGGGTCGGTTTCCGAAGGCATCGGCCAATGGTGGCAGGTCACCTGGAACGAGCCGGTTGATCTAAGTGAGTTGCGGGGTACGTTCGTGATTCCCGGCAATGACGCAGCATCAACGCAGACCATCGCGGTCACAACGGATGCTGGAACGCGTGAAACGGTGATCGAGGCCACCGGCAACCCGCAGGTGTTAGCCATATCGCCCGGGCTGACGTCTTTCGTGCGGCTGACGTTGGTCAGCGCCGAAGGCAACCAAGCCGCCACCGCATTGGCAATCTCCAACCTGGTGTTGCCTGAGCCGGTTGAAAGGTGGGTGGTGGTGCCGGGGGTCGTCGATGGCGGACCGATTCTGCTGCGCGCCAACGCCGATAGCAAGGCTGGCTGCTTCGCCTCGCGCGGCATCGTCGCCTGCGCGCCGGGGGCGAGTGTGCCCGGCGCCGAAAGGGCTGGACTGCAACGGTCGGTCACGGTTGCTCAGACGGGGGAGTACCGGTTAGACATCACCGTTCGGCCGCGATCGGGTGCGGCGTTGGACGAACTATTGGATGAGCAAGCGACCGGTGATCTGCGCGCCTTTGCCTCTAGTCAACTGGTCCCTGATGCAGCCATGCGCCCGCAATCGATGGTGGACGGATCGCAAGAAACCGCCTGGGTCGCAGCCGTCGATGACAGGCGACCGGAGGTGGAACTTCGGTGGCCAACTCCCCGCGTAGTCCGCGGTGTCCGACTTGGCATCAATCCCGAATTAGCCGTGTCGCGCCCTTTGTCCGTCACAGCCGAGGTTAACGGGCGCCAGACAACAACGATCGCGAACGACGATGGGGTGGTGCGATTCCCGGCGCAGGAGGCAACATCGGTTCTGCTGACTTTCAATAATGCCTTGCCGTTGCGATCACTGGATCCGTTGACCGGTGTGATCGAGGTGTTGCCGATCGGCTTCAGTGAGGTTGCCCTGATTGGTCAAGACACATTTGATCGCGGCCCGACACCCGATCAGGTGATCGAGGTGCCATGTGGACAAGGCCCGACCGTAGTTATCAACGGCAAGGAAGCGCGAGACTCCTCGGTGGCGATGAAATATGGCGAGGTCGTAGCTGACGCCCAGGCACCGACACGCTTGTGTGGTGGTCGCATCGTCACCCTGAGTGCCGGCGTGAACACCATTCGCGTGGATTCCACCCCTGAATTCACCGTGCAATCTGTGGTTTTGCAGCCGCGAGGAGCGACGGCAGCCGGGCCTGTGGTGAGTCCGACAAATGAAGACGTCGAGGTTGTCGAATGGGGGCCTGGCTATCGAGAAGTGAATATTGATGCCGCTGAACGGCCGCGTGTGCTGGAGGTCAACGAGAATTTCAATGCTGGCTGGTCTGCATCGCTGGACGGTGAGCAGCTTGAACCGTTTCGCGTGGATGGATGGCGCCAGGCTTTCTGGTTGCCGGCCGATGCACGAGGGGACGTGGCCATCCGGTTTGTTCCTGACACCGCATATCGATGGGGCTTGGCCGCAGGTGCAGTGTTGGCGGCCGGCCTGATCGCACTGGTGTCGATTCCTGGTAGACGTCGCATCGGCCCCGTGCCGTTGATTTCGCGACCGTGGCATCGATGGATTATTGCCACGGTGGGAGTGCTGGCAGCGGGAGGCCTGGCCGGCGTGGTGGGACTCGGTATCGCCGGTGTGACGATGATTGCACTGTGGCTGAGCCGTAGAAATGTCACGCGAGTATGGCTTATTGCGGGTGCGCTCGGAGCAGCAACGTTATTAGCCGCGACATGGGCCTGGCCCACTAGGTCTGGTGCGCCGACCTGGGTCGAGGTGGCCTTGACCGTCCTTACGGTGCTGGGCTTGGCTGCGGCAACGGCACCCGTGCGGGAGACCGACGATGCGTCCACCGCTGGATTGGGCGTTCAATCAGAAACCACGATCCCGTAGCCGCCACGACACTAACGATCAAGGTGGCGATCCATAGTGGGAGAAACCCACCGGTGAACGGCGCAATATCAAACCAATCGACCAGTAATCGCAAGACCACCAGGTGCCAAAGAAAGATGCCGTAGGAGATCGTTCCGAGGTATACCGTGACCGGGTGTCTGAGAATCTTCGCCCAGGTTGACGCGGCACCATCAGACGCGAAAAAGCCGGGCAAGAGCAGCACAATCGCGGTGAGACCGAAGATCGCGTGCTTGAAGAGGGTTTCGGCTGTGGTCAGGTCGGAAAAATCGACTGGGCCGCCCAGGGGCGTTGCGCCGATGACGAACAGCGCCGCGGCGAGACCCAAACAAGTAGGTGTGTCTCGGCCCAGTTCAACCACACGTTTCATCCAGGTGGGCGGAGCAGTGAACTCCATTCGAGCCGACACCACGGCAGCAGCCATGCCCAGAGCAAACCAGTCCAGGTGTGAGATCAGCCAGAGATTGCTCAGGCCAGCATCGACGCCCGCGAGCGAGCGTCCGATCATGAACACCCATGTGAAACACCCCAGCGCAGCGATCACCCATAGTTGGCGCCGAGTGCTCGCCCGTGGGTTTCCCCGGCGCCGTCGACCGGCGAGCCACGCGAAGACGGGTAGCAGCACATAGAACGAGACCTCGGTGGCCAAACTCCATGTCTGGGTCAGGCCTTCCAAGGTGTAGCCGGGTAAATAGATGTGGACTAGGCCTAGGTGAACAGGCCAAGCAGACCAGGTGACCGGTTGAATCTCGGGTAGCACCAGTAACGTGACGGCAACCATCAACCAGTAAGCGGGCAGGATTCGCCCGGCTCGCCGCAGCGCGTACCGACCAAGTGCTGGCCCGGAGCGATTAGTCATGGCCGACAGGGCCCAGGGTCGATAGAGCAGAAAACCTGACAGAAGAAAGAACAACGTCACGCCAAAGTCCATTCGACCAAGCAGGGGTCCAACGACTGATCCGAAACTTTCGCCCGTGGTGAAAGCGACGTGGGTGGTCAGCACCATCAATACGGCGAGAGCCCGGTAGCCGTCCAGGAGTGCGAACACGCACCCATGATGTCGCGAACTGCGCCCCAAGGCGGTCATATTCCGCTACCGTTCGTTTTCGATACCGGGCCTACGCCCGGCACGGAGGATCTGGGAGGCACCATGAAGCGGGGCGTTGGCATCGTTTTGATAGGACTCGGAGTGTTCCTGCTCGTTCTTGCGGGACTCTTGAGATTCACCGTGACCCCCGCCGTGGCCAAGGCGCCACTGTCACCGGGTGAAGACACCGGCGGCGTGGTGCAAACCGACCAAAGCGGAATCGCGGCCAAGCTATTTGATCCAGCCACTCAGACCGAGCGCGTTGACGTGCCAATCACCGCTATTCGCTTCACCCGCGGTGACGTGCCCGCGAGCCAAACTAGTGATGCCCTCGCTGGCGATCTCGCGGTCTATGACTCGTTCCTGCGCGTCGAAGACAACGCCGGTGTTGTGGTGGGCGCGTCCACCCTGCGGGTCGCTTTTGATCGGGTGTCTTCGGAATTGAGCAACTGCTGTGGCGCCAATTACGACGGCGGCGAGGTGGAGTTCGCCGGTATCAATCCGTTGAAATTCCCGATGTTCACCGAGCCACGCGACTATGACTACTTCGATGCCAGCCTGGCGAAGGCTGTCCCGATCACGTACGTGGGCACGGAGGAAATCGAGGGTCTCAGCGTCTACCGGTTCGAGCAGACCATTGAGGCGTCCCAGATCGGTTTCCTTGCTGTCCCCGGCCCACTCGTGGGGTCGCCCGCGGCGACGTATCAGGCGGCGCGGTGGTACTCCAATGACCGTACGTTGTGGGTTGAACCCATAACCGGTGCCATCGTCAAAGGTGAGGAGCGTCAGATACAGACGCTTCGGGGCCCGGATAACACCGATCAGATCACGGTGATTGATGCCGTCCTGGGAACAACCGCTGGTGAGGTGACCGAGGGGGTCGATACGGCCTCGTCGCTGTCCGGGCAGATCAACCTACTCAATAACACCCTGCCCATCGTGGCTTTGATTCTAGGTCTGATCGGGCTTGCCGTTGGGATCGTGCTAGCGGCCATGTCAGGTCGCCGCGATCCGCAGGCGCCCTCCGCCCGCGAGGTCTAAGTCAAGGCCGCGTGGTCGGCCTTATTGGGGTGCTCGTATCCTGGGCGCTGAGCACGAGTGCGTGCTGACTGCAGACATAGACAGTCGGCGACTACATGCGTTTCTTTTGCCCCGACTAGCCCTAATCATTGACCCGGAGTATGTGACTTGACCTCCCCGACGCTAACCACCCCGACTACTTCTGGCACGACCCCGCAGATCGCAATCAACGACATTGGCACCGCCGAAGACTTCATGGCCGCTATTGATGCCACGATCAAGTACTTCGATGACGGCGACATCGTTGAGGGCACCATCGTCAAGGTTGACCGCGATGAGGTGCTGCTTGACATCGGCTATAAGACCGAGGGTGTCATTCCCTCCCGTGAGCTGTCCATTAAGCACGACGTCGACCCCAATGAGGTCGTTGCCGTCGGTGACATCGTTGAAGCCTTAGTGCTGCAGAAGGAGGACAAGGAAGGCCGCTTGATCTTGTCCAAGAAGCGCGCTCAGTACGAGCGGGCGTGGGGCACGATTGAGAAGGTCAAGGAAGAGGACGGCGTCGTTGAGGGTGCTGTCATTGAGGTCGTCAAGGGTGGCTTGATTATCGATATCGGCCTGCGCGGATTCCTTCCTGCCTCGCTAGTCGAGATGCGCCGCGTGCGTGATCTGCAACCGTATGTCGGCAAGACACTCGAGGCGAAGATCATTGAGCTCGACAAGAATCGCAACAACGTGGTCTTGTCTCGCCGCGCATGGTTAGAGCAGACTCAAAGCGAGGTTCGCCAAACATTCCTCACCCAGTTGGGTAAAGGTCAGATTCGCAGTGGCGTCGTGTCGAGCATCGTGAACTTCGGTGCCTTCGTTGACCTCGGTGGTGTCGATGGTTTGGTTCACGTGTCAGAACTGTCGTGGAAGCACATCGACCACCCCTCGGAGGTCGTCGAGGTAGGCCAAGAGGTCACCGTAGAGGTGCTGGATGTCGACATGGATCGCGAGCGCGTGTCGCTGTCACTCAAGGCCACGCAGGAAGATCCCTGGCAGCATTTTGCCCGCACCCATCAAATTGGTCAGGTCGCTCCGGGTCGTGTCACCAAATTGGTGCCCTTCGGTGCATTCGTTCGGGTCGAAGAGGGCATTGAAGGCCTCGTGCACATCTCCGAGTTGGCCGAGCGTCACGTGGAGATCCCCGAACAAATCGTGCAGGTGGGTGATGAAATCTTCGTCAAGGTCATCGATATCGACCTGGAGCGCCGACGGATCTCGCTCAGCCTCAAGCAGGCCAATGAATCGACTGCTGGTGAAGCCGCCGTCGAAGAATTTGATCCCTACCTATACGGCATGGCCCCGGCATTCGATGAAGGTGGCAATTACATCGGACCCGATGGTTTTGATCCTGAGACTGGTGAATGGAAATCCGGCTTTGAGGAGCAGCGGTCAGTCTGGGAGGCCGAATACGCCGACGCCCACGCTCGTTGGGAAGCCCATCGTAAGCAGGTCGACGAAGCGCGTACGGCCGATCAGGCGGCGGCTTTGGAGGCTGGGGAGTCTACCGGAAGTTACTCATCGTCGGAGTCATCAGATGATGCCGGCACATTGGCGACCGATGAGGCCCTGCAAGCACTGCGTGACAAGCTGACCGGCGATTCCTGATCCGACGTTTACGTTCGACATTCTCAGTAACCGGGCGCCTAGGCTAGGCCTATGCGTCCGGTTACTGATTTGCAGCGGACTGTTGCACCGTTTCGGGTTGAAGCTGATTACGAGCCCTCGGGTGATCAACCCACAGCCATTGCCGAATTGACCGCACGCATTGAGGCGGGGGAACAAGACGTCGTCCTTCTGGGAGCTACGGGCACCGGAAAAAGTGCCACCACTGCTTGGCTGATTGAAAAACTCCAGCGACCCACACTGGTGATGGCACCCAATAAGACTCTTGCGGCACAGTTGGCCCAAGAGTTCAAGGAGTTGTTGCCCCACAATGCGGTGGAGTATTTCGTCTCCTATTACGACTACTACCAGCCTGAAGCGTATGTGCCGCAAACTGACACTTACATCGAGAAGGACTCCTCGATCAATGAAGAGGTAGAGCGGCTGCGGCATTCGGCCACGAATGCGCTTTTGACCCGTCGCGATGTCGTCGTCGTGGCCACGGTGTCGGCTATTTATGGCCTCGGTACCCCGCAGGAATATGTTGATCGGATGCTTCGCCTGCACGTGGGGGATGAGTACGACCGGGATTCCCTGCTGCGCAGCCTGGTCGACATTCAATATGCACGCAATGACGTGTCGTTTGAGCGCGGGACGTTCCGTGTTCGTGGCGACACCATCGAGGTGTTCCCTGTTTATGAGCTCCATCCCATTCGCATTGAGATGTTTGGCGATGAGATCGAGCGACTGATGACCCTTCATCCGGTTACCGGTGAGGTATTGACCAATGATTCACAGACGCATGTGTTTCCGGCCTCGCACTATGTTGCCGGTCCGGAGCGGATGACCCGAGCGATCGCCGGTATCGAATCTGAGCTTGCGGAACGACTGGCAGAATTAGACCGCCAGGGCAAACTGCTTGAGGCGCAACGTTTACGTATGCGAACCACCTATGACGTTGAAATGCTTCAGCAGATGGGTATGTGCTCTGGTGTCGAGAACTATTCGCTGCATATAGATGGGCGCGAGCGTGGGTCCCCACCGAACTGCCTGTTGGATTATTTCCCAGAGGACTTCTTGCTGGTGATCGACGAGTCCCACGTGTCCGTGCCGCAGATCGGCGGCATGTACGAGGGAGACATGAGTCGCAAACGCACGCTGGTCGAACACGGCTTCCGGCTGCCCAGTGCGATGGATAATCGGCCACTGCGGTGGGAGGAGTTCAGGGAACGGACAGGGCAGACGGTGTACTTGTCGGCGACGCCAGGGCCGTTCGAGATGGGCGCGAGTAACGGCGAATTTGTCGAACAGGTTATTCGACCGACCGGGTTACTTGATCCGGAAGTCGTCGTCAAGCCTACCGAGGGACAAATTGATGACATCCTGCACGAAATATCACTTCGCGCTGAACGCAATGAGCGAGTCCTGGTGACCACGCTAACCAAGCGAATGTCTGAAGACCTCACCGACTACTTGCTTGAGCGTGGTGTTCGGGTACGGTACCTGCATTCCGAGGTGGACACGCTGCGCCGTATTGAATTGTTGCGGGAACTTCGCATGGGCGAATACGACGTGCTCGTGGGTATTAACCTGCTTCGCGAGGGCCTCGATCTGCCAGAGGTGTCCCTCGTGTGCATTCTGGATGCCGACAAAGAAGGCTTTCTACGATCTGAAACAGCGCTTGTCCAAACGATTGGGCGAGCCGCGCGTAACGTGAGTGGTCAGGTGTACATGTACGCCGACAAGGTCACGCCCTCAATGCGCCGGGCCCTAGATGAGACAACCCGACGGCGAGAAAAGCAGCATGCTTACAACGTGGCTAGAGGAGTAGATCCCGCACCGCTTCGCAAAAAGATCGCCGACATCACCGATACTCTTGCCCGTGAGGATGCCGATACGGAGATCTTGCTCAAGCAGATGCGTACGGCCGAATCGGGTCGTCAGCGGCGTGGCGGGGCCGCAGCCGCTGACTTGACGCAACTGATCAGCGAACTGACCGCTCAGATGCATGCTGCAGCCGCGGAACTCCATTTCGAGGTGGCGGCGCGCTATCGTGACGAGATCGGTGACCTGAAGAAGGAACTGCGGGCACTCACTGAGAATGCTGCCCCAGAAACAAAGTGAGGTGACCTAAGTGGACGTCTCTATCTTGACCTGGGGTATCACGGTGGGCGCGATTGTGGTGCTTGTCACCATGGATTTCTTCACGGTTAGTCGTCATCCGCACGACGTATCTATGCGTGAAGCTTCCTTGTGGAGCGTGTTCTACATTGCTGTTGCCATCGCATTTGGCGTATGGGTGTGGTTCAGCGCTGGGGCAACCTTCGGCACCGAGTTTTTCGCGGCATACCTGGTTGAGAAGTCGCTTAGTGTCGACAACCTCTTTGTTTTTGTCATCATCCTGACGCAGTTCGGTGTGCCGAGCATCCTGCATCAGCGCGTACTTCTCTTTGGCGTGATGCTCGCTCTCGTGTTCCGCACCATCTTCATCGCACTGGGTGCCGCCGCATTGGCTTACTTCTCCTTTACGTTTGTGATATTCGGAGCATTCTTGATCTGGACGGGAATTCAGCTCGCCAGGCACCGAGATGCTGATCCGCAGCCCAATGAAAACCTCGTTGTTCGTAGCGTCCGGAAATGGTTTCCGGTCGCGCCGAATTTCGATGGAACTCGGATCTTGACTCGAATTGACGGGCGCCGGGCGGTAACGCCGTTGCTGCTGGTAATGATCGCGATTGGTTCAACCGATCTGTTGTTCGCACTGGACTCAATCCCGGCGACCTTCGGCGTAACGAGTGAGCCATATTTGGTTTTCGCTGCCAATGCAGCGGCTCTGCTGGGCCTGCGTGCTTTGTACTTCGTGTTGCGCGGGCTCCTGGCGAAGTTGGTCTACTTGGCGCTGGGTCTTGCCGTGATCTTAGTCTTTATCGGTGTAAAGCTGATCTTGACGTTCGCCCATGAACTGAATCCGGTTTTCCCCAAGATCCCGACGCTGGCGTCCTTGGGGGTAATTGCCGGGATCTTAGTTATTGTGGTGGTGGCCTCGGCGATAAAAGTCCGCCGTGATCCGAGCGTGCGAGCCCATGCCGGCACCGTGCTTGAGCCCCGTGACAAGAAACTACCGAAGCCGCCGGGGGAGTCAGACGATCAGCAAGCACCGAACGAATCCCCCGGATAGGGCAGATGGGTTACCAACCCCGGGCGCGCCATTCGGCTAGCTCGGGTCGCTGCTCGCCCAGCGTTGTATCGGCCCCATGCCCGGGATAAATCCAGGTGTCATCGCCGAATCGGTCGAAAATTTTAGCGGTTACTCCGGTGAGCAACTGCTCGAATCGCTGCGGGTCATCCCAGGTCTTGCCGATGCCACCGGGGAACAGACAGTCCCCGGTGAAAATATGTGTGGTGCCTACCGGGTCTTGATAAGCCAGAGCGATCGACCCCTCCGTGTGACCGACCAGGTGAATTGCTCGTAGAGACACCCTGCCTACGGTAATGACATCGTCATCTTCAACGAGGACATCAGTGGCAACGGGAATATCGTCGGCGTCGAAGCGCCCGGCATACGTGCGTGCGCCGGTTGCTTCCGCTACATCGGCGAGCGCCTGCCAATGATCAGCATGGCCGTGGGTCGTGAGAATGGACAACGGTGCCTCGGGTTCTAGGCTCGTGGTCTTGAGGAGGTCGAGGAGTCGGTCCGGTTCAGCGGCTGCGTCAATCAGGAGGGCCTCGCCAGTCTGAAGGCAACGCACCAGGTAGGCATTGTTGTTGTACGGCCCTACCGCGATCTTCGTGATGTCGACCTCTGCAAGTGAACGTGTCTGGGCCGGCCCTCCCACCATCGGGTCACCACTGTAGGAATCGCTGGTTGAGTTGTGCCTGTCTCCGGGTTGAGTCACCTCATCAGGGTACGGCTACCCTGTCGAACGTGTCGGATCGGCTGATCGTGCGCGGCGCGCGCGAACACAACCTCAAGAATGTGTCCCTCGACCTTCCTCGAGACGCGCTGATCGTCTTCACGGGACTGTCTGGCTCAGGTAAATCCTCATTAGCCTTCGACACGATTTTCGCCGAGGGTCAGCGCCGATACGTGGAGAGTTTGTCCTCCTACGCACGGCAGTTTCTCGGTCAGCTCGATAAGCCTGACGTCGACTTCATTGAGGGGTTGTCACCGGCGGTTTCGATAGATCAGAAGTCCACCTCTAGAAATCCGCGATCAACGGTGGGAACTATCACCGAGGTGTACGACTATCTTCGCCTGCTATACGCCAGGATCGGCAAACCCCACTGCCCCGAGTGTGGTCAACCGATCGCCCGGCAAAACCCACAGCAGATCGTCGACCAGGTTTTAGGTTGGCCCGAGGGAACGCGTTTCGCGCTGCTGAGCCCGGTAATCCGTGAGCGAAAGGGTGAGTACGTCGATCTGCTGCGATCTCTGCAGGCTCAGGGTTACGCGCGAGTTCGCGTCGACGGTGAGCTGTTTGCACTGGAGGACGTACCTAGCCTGAAAAAATCCGAGAAACACTCCATTGACGTAGTCGTGGATCGGCTCGTCGTGAAGGCCTCGGCGCGGCGACGAATCACGGACTCGGTTGAAACGGCGCTTCGACTCTCGGGTGGGTTGGTGATGACCGACAGGGTCGACGAAAAAGACTCCGCTTTGCGTGAGCAAACGTTCAGCGAGCATCTGGCCTGCCACGTGGATGGACTGTCCTTTGAAGAACTCGAACCCCGGTCCTTCTCGTTCAACTCACCCTTTGGTGCGTGCGTGGAGTGTTCTGGTTTAGGCACGCGCATGGAGGTCGATGAGGAACTGATCGTTCCCGACGATTCGCTCTCCCTCGCCGAAGGTGCACTGTCACCCTGGTCATCTGGACACAACGCCGACTACTTCTTGCGTCTGCTGGTGGCACTCGGTGACGAACTCGGTTTTGACGTGGACACCTCGTGGTCGGCATTGCCGGCGAAGATGCGCAAGGCGATCCTGCGTGGCCATGCGACCGAGGTCAACGTGCGGTATCGAAACCGATACGGCCGCCAACGCAACTACCACACCGCCTTCGAGGGCGTCATCCCGTTCATCGAACGTCGACATCGTGAGGCCGACTCCGATGCCGGTCGTGAACGCTATTCGGGGTTCATGCGCGAGATTCCTTGCGGTGCCTGCAACGGTGCGCGCCTCAAGCCGATCAGCCTCGGGGTCACGATCTCTGGAAGGAACATCGCACAGATAGCCGCACTTCCGATCGGTGAGGCAGCCCTGGAGCTGTCTGAGTTGACCTTGAGTGAACGAGACGCCTTGATCGCCGCACGAGTGTTGAAGGAGGTAAACGAGCGCCTTCGATTCTTGGTTGATGTGGGACTCGATTACCTATCCCTTGATCGTGCGGCCGGTACGCTCGCTGGCGGCGAAGCTCAACGAATTCGTCTGGCCACGCAGATCGGCTCAGGACTCGTTGGAGTGCTCTACGTTTTGGATGAACCCAGCATTGGGCTACACCAGCGCGATAATAGGCGGCTCATTGACACGCTGATTCGATTACGAGATTTGGGCAACACCCTGATCGTTGTTGAGCACGACGAGGAAACAATTCAGGTTGCTGACTGGGTGGTTGACATTGGTCCTGGGGCCGGCGAGCACGGTGGTCACGTGGTGGTGAGCGGGCCATATGACGACCTCATCAACACCCCAGAGTCTGTGACGGGTGATTATCTATCTGGGCGCAGGTCAATCGCGACTCCATTGGTTCGCAGGCCTGTTGATCCCGGGCGGATGCTCACCATTGAAGGGGCTCGAGAGAACAATCTGAATGATGTCACCGTTGACGTGCCGCTGGGTTTACTCGTTGCCGTGACTGGAGTGAGCGGATCGGGTAAATCGACGCTGGTCAACGATGTTCTGTACAACGTGTTGGCCCGTGAGTTGAATGGGGCGCGCCTTGTGCCCGGTCGCCATCGGCGGGTAAAGGGGCTCGAGCAGGTGGACAAGGTCGTCCATGTCGATCAGAGTCCGATCGGCCGCACTCCGCGGAGTAATCCGGCCACTTATACGGGCATGTTCGACCACATCCGTCGGCTTTTCTCCCAAACCCCTGAGGCTAAGGTGCGCGGGTATTTGCCTGGACGTTTCTCTTTCAACGTGAAGGGTGGACGTTGCGAGGCGTGTTCGGGAGATGGCACTTTACGTATTGAGATGAACTTCCTGCCCGATGTGTACGTGCCGTGCGAGGTTTGCCATGGCGCGCGGTACAACCGGGAAACGCTCGAGGTGCATTACAAGTCGCGGTCTATTGCCGATGTGCTGGACATGCCGATCGAGCAGGCTCTGGAGTTTTTTGCTGCGGTACCACCGATTGCCCGGCACCTCGCAACCCTGGCTGATGTGGGCCTTGGCTATGTGCGCCTTGGTCAATCCGCGCCCACACTGTCTGGTGGCGAAGCCCAGCGAGTGAAGTTAGCCGCCGAGCTGCAAAAACGCTCAACCGGCCGCACGGTATATGTATTGGACGAGCCGACCACCGGTCTGCATTTCGAAGACATCGCCAAACTCCTGGCGGTCCTCCAGGGCCTGGTCGATAAGGGCAACAGCATGATTGTGATTGAGCACAACCTCGACGTGATCAAGTCAGCGGATTGGATCATCGATATGGGACCAGAGGGAGGCTCCGGCGGAGGTCTAGTGGTGGCTACCGGTACCCCAGAAGACATCGCCGCGGTACCGGACAGCCACACCGGGAGGTTTTTGGCCCCACTGTTGGGCGTGTCGACATCCAAAAAGAAGCGCCAATCGCGCAGGGTGAAGTGATTAGGGTTAGCCTTAAGTTTCGCTATTCAAGGAGGATCCAAGATGACAGCTCAGCGACCCATAGCTAGGCGATCAGTTCTTGCGGCCGGTGGGGCCCTTGGTGCTGCGGGTTTACTGGCTGCCTGCGGTGGCGGCAGCGATGACGCCACGACGAGCGCTACTGCGACCGATACCACGGGAGCACCTAGCCCTGGTCCGACGACGGCTGACCCCACTGCTTCGCCCACGGGTGATCCGACGCAGGCGCCCGCGAATGCGCTCGCCCCGGTGGCTGACATCCCAGTGGAGGGTGGCCAAGTTTTCGATGGCCCCAAGGTCGTGGTGACCCAGCCGCAGGAGGGGGTTATCAAGGGATTCACCGCGGTATGTCCGCACCAGGGCTGTCTGGTGAACTCGGTTACAGCCAATGAGATCGTGTGCTCATGCCATGGGTCCCTCTTCTCTGCTGAGACCGGTGATGTGATTCGTGGTCCGGCCGTGCAAGGCCTCGCATCGGCTAATGTCGGCGTGACCGATGGTTTTGTCACCCTCGCCTAGCCGTCAGTAGGTTCACACCCTGCGGCGAGGCCGTAGGGTGTTGGCGTGGCTGATCCGTCGACCTATCGCCCACCAGCGGGTACTGTTCCCGACGAGCCGGGTGTTTACCGGTTCAGTGATAGCCGCGGCGAGGTTATCTACGTGGGGAAAGCCAAGTCTTTACGAAGCCGTCTCTCATCGTACTTCGCAGATATTGCTTTGCTGCACCCGCGCACTCGGAATATGGTGCTTGCGGCATCCTCAGTGAATTGGGTAACGGTCGGTACCGAGGTAGAAGCCCTCCAGTTGGAGTACACGTGGATCAAGGAGTACGACCCACGGTTCAATATCAAGTTTCGGGACGATAAGTCCTACCCCTTGCTGGTTGTCACTACGGGTGAACAGATCCCTCGCGCATATGTAAGCCGTGATCCAAAACGCAAGGGAGCCAGATACTTTGGCCCGTTTCCACATGCCTGGGCGATCCGTGAAACGTTAGACCTTCTACTGCGAGTCTTTCCCGTCCGAACTTGCTCGACCGGTGTGTATCGCCGGGCCCAGCAGGTAGGCAGGCCCTGTCTGTTGGGTTACATCGACAAGTGCAGCGCGCCCTGTGTCGGTCGGGTGACGCCGGAGGAGCATCGAATCATCGTAGATGACTTCGTGTCTTTCATGAGCGGTCATACTCGGCCGATCGAACGTCGACTTGAATCCCAGATGAAGCAGGCGGCGGCCGCAGAAGACTACGAGCGAGCAGCGCGGCTGAGAGATGATCTGGGCGCGCTGACCCGTGCGACTGAACGCAATGCGGTGGTCCTGCCCGACGCCACGCAAGCAGATGTGATCGGTTTGTACGAGGATGAACTCGAGGCGGCTGTCGAGATTTTTCACGTCCGCCATGGTCGTGTGACCGGCCAGCGGAGTCTGGTCGTGGAGAAGGTTGAAGATGTTGATTCGACGGGAGTAATGACGAGGTTGCTGCAGCAGCTGTATACCGATCAGGC
>JAFMCH010000088.1 GCA_017857875.1 Actinomycetota bacterium
TAGCGAGCTGGTCGGCGGACTTCATGAGGGCATGAATGACGCCGATCTGCGTGGCTGCACCCGTAGCGACCACGAGTCCCCGGCCTCGACCTGCGGTGACGAGCGAGCCCGAGAAGGCCATGCACGTGCGATCAGCCAGAGGCGTATCGGGATCGACCACTGCAGAGGACTTGTGCACCGGCACCGACTCTCCCGTGAGGCTAGCCTCGTCGATCTGGAGCTCCCGGCAATCCACGAGCCGCAGGTCCGCCGGCACCCGGTCACCGGACTCCAGCACCACGAGGTCGCCCACGACAAGGTCTCTGGTCGGGATGCGCAGGTCACGGCCATCGCGGACAACACCCGCCGACCCCACGGTCAAGGCGGCCAGAGCAGCCAGGGACTCCCCTGCACGCCACTCTTGAACGAAGCCCACTGCGGCATTGACCAGGACGACACCGAGGATGACAACCGCATCGATGGGGTGGCCGATGGCGATCGTCGCGGCCGCGGCGACGAGCAGCACATAGACGAGCGTGCTGCGGAACTGGTCGACGAGGATCTGTAGCCGGCCGCGCCGGCCGGCCGTTGGCAACTCATTGGGCCCCGCGTCGACGAGCCGGCGCCTAGCCTCACCTACGGCCAGTCCCCTGCGCTCGTCGCTGCCTAGGAGAGTCGTTACCTCTGTCGGGCTGAGGCTGTGACTCTCGGCCGCGAAGTGGGCGATGGAGGTAGCCATGCTCAGTCAGGCTGTCGGCACCGCGTGCGGAGCACGGTTACGGAGACATCCGGGCAACGCTCAGGCACCGCCTGCGATGCGACCGCAAGCATTTCCGCGCACCAGCCAGGCCAAGTCTCACAGCAGATCCGGTCCCCGGCAGTGCGGGTACCTTCGGAGGGAACATCAGCCAGGGCAACGACTCGATCCATGACTCCACTACACCATCCAGAACTTCATCGGCATCTCACATCGTGGTCAAAGTTCGATCCCGATTCGGGCTAAATGGTGCTAGCAGCCGCACTCACTGGAACGCGTTAGTGCTCTCCGGTCGGTTGGGGGTTCGGATCCCTTCGGGCGCACTTCGCGGCTAGCCTTGATCTATGGAGTCTGCAGGCAATTCCCGTATCAATGTGAGCGTGGATGATGCTCTGGGCGGTGACGACGTCATGGAGTTACTACATCGACTGACGCGGCGGGAGGTGTCCGCGGGCGAATTGCGGGAATCCGCGCAGTCCAGGATCAGCGCCGCCCGAGGGCTGAACGCCGTCGTGTGCGATGTCGATTTCATTCCTGAGGAGGGCGGCCCATTTGCCGGTATACCCACGGCGGTGAAGGACAACCAGGACGTCAACGGCTACCCCACTCGGCATGGGTCCTCCGCGACGCCGAGCACGCTCGCAACCAAAGACATGCCTTTCGTCGGGCACTTCCGTGGGCTCGGATTCGATCCGCTCGTGAAGACGACACTGCCAGAATTCGGTCTCACTGCGACCACTGAGTCAACCACCTACGGCGCCACACTCAACCCGTGGAACGTCGGGCACTCGACAGGAGGCTCCAGCGGCGGATCCGCAGCCCTCGTGGCATCGGGAGCGCTCCCCATCGCCCACGCAAATGATGGGGGTGGCTCCATCCGAATTCCGGCTGCTCTGTGCGGGCTCGTTGGCTTGAAGCCAACCCGGGGCCGCCTTCCCGACCGCGCCGACCTGGATTCGCTGCCCATCCACATCGTCAATCAAGGCGTCCTCACCCGTTCGGTGCGCGACACTGCCTACTTTTTCGCCGAATCCGAGCGCAGGTATGCACACCCAGATCTGCCGCCCATTGGCATGGTGGTGCGCCCCGAGCAACCGCGACTGCGTGTCGCCGTGATGACCGACGGTGTGCCGGGGCTCGCCGTCGAGGCGCAGACACGCCAAGCCATCCGGGCGACCGGACACGCCCTCCAAGCACTCGGCCACGACGTCGAAGAGATCCCTCCTCACCTGGACGAGCAATTCGGCCGCGATTTTCTGCGTTACTGGGCGTTCTTATCCTTCATGATGCAAAGGACAGGCTCAAGGGTCTTCGGCAAGGGATTTGACGGTAAGCAGACCGAAGCGCTGACCAAGGGGCTTAGCTCGATGTTCGTGCAGCAAGCGCCGCGTGTGCCGGGCAGCATCCGCCGGCTCAAGCGCGTCGCGGAGGAGCCGGAAGCGATCTACGAGCGCTTTGACGTCGTGGTTTCCCCTGTCGTGTCCCATCCCGCTCCCCCGATCGCATATCTCGGACCTGACGTGCCGGTGCACGACCAACTCGTGCGCATCTTGCAGTTCGCATCTTTCACCGCTTGGCAGAACGTCACGGGTGCGCCGGCGATCTCGCTGCCCTTGGCACGCACAAAAGAGGGACTGCCAATCGGTGTGCAGGTCGGTGCGCCTCGCGGTGAGGAGGCACGATTGCTCTCGGTCGCCCTCGAACTCGAACAGGCCATGCCGTGGCCAACGAGCATCGCGTCAACCTGAACTGAACTTTTTTCGGCCGCAATGTGCTTACCAAACCCAAACATTGCCCTGACTCGATCTACACACGCAGTCGACACAATCTCTTTACGGCGATCTCCAGTCGTCACGCTGAGTGGTGACCACACTCCGGCTAATCGCCTACGAAGGGATTCCCATGAACTCACCACACTTGTCGCGGCGTGGACTCATCAGCGCTCTCGGAATCGGTGCCGCCGGACTCGGTGCAGCGTCTTTGACATCGGCTCCAGCAGCGTTGGCGGCGTCACCTTCAAGAAACTCTCGACCCGCAACGCCGAGACAGACCACTTATTCATTCACCGGAGAGCACCAGGCAGGAATCGCGACCGCAGCCCAGGAGAATCTCCGCTTCACATCACTCAACGTCACGACTAACTCCCGCAGCGACCTGATTGACCTGCTTCGCACGTGGACAGTTGCTGCTGCAGCGATGACGCAAGGCCGCGAGGTGGGCGCCACCGGAGCACTCAACGGTTCGCCGGACCGTGCACCTGAGGACACCGGTGAGGCTCTCGACCTTGGTGCCGCCGGGCTCACGATCACGTTCGGTTTCGGCTCCACGCTCTTCCGCACAACCCAGGGACAAGACCGCTTCGGGATCGCCGGTCAACAGCCCGCAACGCTCAAGCCACTTCCCACCTTTTCGGCTGATGAATTACAAGACGGAATCAGCGGCGGCGACATCTGTATCCAGGCATGCTCAGACGATGCCCAGGTGGCGCTTCATGCCGTACGAAACCTGACCCGGCTGGCTGAGGGAGCCGCAACAGTCGCGTGGTCGCAGTCAGGATTCGGAAGGTCATCGACTCTTGCCAGGGACCGCAAAACCCCCCGCAACTTATTCGGATTCAAAGACGGCACCGCCAATGTTCGAAGTAATTCCGATTTCGATGATTTTGTGTGGGCCACCCCCGGCGATGGCGCTGCTTGGATGACCGGCGGTACCTACCTGGTCGCGAGAAAGGTCGAGATGATCCTCGAGACGTGGGACAACGAGGACCTCACCGAGCAGCAGGAAATCTTTGGCCGCACCAAGGGCACCGGTGCGCCGCTTTCCGGCGGTAACGAACGCACGCGGCCGAACTTCCGCGCGACAGGCGCTAACGGAGAACCGATGATTGATCCTCATTCGCACATCACTCTCGCAGCACCGGGCAGGGCCGGCCGAATCCTGCGCCGTGGGTACAACTACGCAGAAGGCACTCACCCCGACGGAACTCAAGATGCCGGATTGTTCTTCATCGCCTTCATGCGCGACATCGACCGGCAGTTCATTCCGATGCAAAGACGACTTGCTGATTCGGACCTCATGAACGAATACGTCCGCTATCGCAGTGGCTCAACATTCGCGATCCCGCCGGGCATACGCACAACACGGCAATACGTTGGCCACACGCTCTTCAGCTGAGTCATCCGGTGTTTGATTGAATGTGGCCGTGCCCGATGCCCCTGATTACTTTCGCATCGGAACCGTTGATTCCCACAGCCGCGCTCGCACGGGCATCATCAACACGCCGCACGGACCCATTCACACCCCAGCATTCATTCCGGTGGGCACCAAAGCGACTGTCAAGTCGGTACTCCCCGAATCAATGGCCGCATTAGGGGCTCAGGCAATTTTGGCCAATGCCTACCACCTTTACCTGCAACCTGGCGCTGACATCATCGACGAGGCCGGCGGATTGGGCCGCTTCATGAATTGGCCCGGACCTACATTTACCGATTCCGGCGGTTTTCAAGTCCTGTCACTGGGCGTAGGTTTCAAGAAGGTTCTCGCCATGAAGGTCGAAGAACAGCCCGACGATGTGATCGCTCAAGGCCGTGATCGGCTCGCCCAGGTTGATGACGACGGGGTCACGTTCAAGTCTCATCTTGACGGTTCGATGCATCGCTTCACTCCTGAGGTTTCGATGCAGGTGCAGGCGCAGCTCGGTGCCGACATCATGTTCGCCTTCGACGAACTCACCACGTTGATGAATACCCGTGGCTACCAGGTTGACTCACTCGAACGTACTCGCCGATGGGCTGAGCGTTGCGTGAAAGAACACTCGCGGCTTGCTGACGAAAGAGCGGACAAGCCTCGTCAGGCCCTCTTCGGCGTGATTCAAGGCGCCCAACATGAGGACCTACGGCGGAAGGCCGCTCAAGATCTTGCCGCCATGGAGTTTTCCGGCTTCGGCATTGGTGGTGCACTGCAGAAAGATTCCCTGGCCGAAATCCTGGGTTGGGTTGTAGATGAATTGCCCGACAACAAGCCGCGCCACCTCCTAGGGATCGGCGAACCTGACGACCTTTTCGTGGCAATCGCAAGCGGTGCAGACACATTCGACTGTGTTTCCCCATCACGTGTGGCCCGCAACAGCGCTGTCTTTCACCATCGAGGCCGCTTCAATCTGTTGGCGTCCGCGCACCGACGGTCATTCGAGCCCATTGACGCTAACTGCGACTGCTACACCTGCACTCACTACACGCGCGCATATCTGCACCACACTTTCAAGGCTAAGGAGATGGTTGCGGCGACTCTCGCAACGATTCACAACGAACGATTCATTGTGCGGCTCGTCGATGACATACGCCGAAGCATCGAGCACAATGAATTACCGGCGTTCCGCGAGGAATTCATGGGCGCCTACTACGGCGCGGGTCAAGCAGCGACTAGTCCGTAGGTAGGTTCGTGTTTCTTCACCAGAGCTATCACGCGATAGGTCACCGGCAGCAAAATCACTTCAATCGCAACTTTGTAGACGTATCCGGCCACCACGTAGATCAAGAACTCACCGCCGGTGATGACGCCGTAGAACGCGATCGTGCAAAAGACAATGGTGTCGGCAAGTTCACCCACCGCCGTTGATCCGAGCAATCGCAGCCACAGCGCACGGCCTTCTGTGGCCTTCTTCAAACGCACCAGCACGTAGGAATTCAGTAGTTGACCAACAAGATAGCCAGCAATGCTGGCAACAACGATCCGCGGGACAAACCCGAGGATAGATTCCAGCGCCTCTTGATTTGGCCAATCGCTGGCTGGCGGCGAGATCTGCACCAGCCAAAATGTGAAGGCCGCCAACACCGCCATCGCAAAGCCGAGAAAGATCGCTCGACGAGCAGCCTTGAATCCGTACACCTCGCTGAGCACATCGCCGAGGATGTACACCAGCGGAAACAAAAACACGCCCCCATCGGTGATGATCGACCCGAAAGAAATCAGCTTGACGGCGGCGATATTCGAGATCAAGAGCAGCGCAACAAACACACCGACGATGATTGGATACAGCGAGGTGTCGATCCGCGCAAAGCCTGCGGCCGGGTGGGGGCCAGGTTCTGAGGAAACAGTCATGACGGCTGTATTGAATCAGGTGCGGACTCCGCCCCCACCGTCGCGCCGTGTTTGCCGCCTACGCTAGACTAGTTGAACATTCAATGATTATCGAGGAGACGACATGTCAGCCACTGGAACTGCCCGCGATCACGTTGATCCTGCCGCCCTCGGTCAACTCTTCACTGACGCTCACACCACCTACGGGTTTCAAGACACACCGGTAAGCGACGAGACCCTGCACACGATCTATGACGTCATGCGCCTTGCGCCCACCTCGTTGAATGCCCAACCCCTACGCATCAACCGACACTCCTTCGGGCGCCTGAATGGTGCCATTCAGGTGGGTTACTTCATCATTGCGGCTCGGGCTGCAGGCCTAGATGTAGGACCAATGGCCGGTTTCGATAACGCGGCCGTCGATGCTGAGTTCTTTGCCGACTCAGCATTTCGATCGTTGGTCGTTGCAAATCTAGGTTATGCCGCCGCAGACGGACAGCAGCCACGTAATCCTCGACTCGAACCCCACCAGGTCTTCACCATCGTGAACTCCTGACGCCACATCACGCATCGGTCATAATCGCGGAGTGACAAGCCTTAAGGAAACGACCGAATTCGTCGACGGCGTGCCGATCAACCATGTCAACATATTGACCAATGGCGTACGGCTACATTGCGCGGTCGCGGGGCCAGAAGATGGCCCACTCGTCATTGCCCTGCACGGCTTTCCGGAGTTTTGGCGCGGAATGCTCTCGCCCATGGTGGCCCTTGCGAATGCAGGCTACCGCGTAGTGACACCCGATCAGCGCGGCTATGGGCTCAGCGAAAAGCCCGGTCAGATCAGCGATTACCGCATCGAGGTTCTTGCCGATGATGT
>JAFMCH010000003.1 GCA_017857875.1 Actinomycetota bacterium
ACCCCAAACAAAGTAAGGAACCCAGGGATTCAACCCTGGGTTCCTTGTCTTGTGGAGGTGCCGGGAATCGAACCCGGGTCCGCTCAGACCTAACTCGGACTTCTACGTGCGTAGCCGTGCTGTCGCTTATCGGCCCCCGCGTTTTGTACGGCACATCGCGGTGGCGGCCTAGTCACTGTTAAATGTTCCGCACACTCCCGCGACCGGAGTGCTTGGTAAGTCCCTTAGTTGACGTCAGGATCCGGGTCAGGGACGCCCCGGGCTGACGGCTTCGCAACTCGCCTTATGCGGCGAGTGCGAAAGCGGACTGCTTCTTTTCGGCAGTTATTGGTTTGCCGGGGTCGTTTACGAGATAACCCGACGTTCTCGGCACGCTTCTCCGACGCCAGAAACCTGATCGTCGAAACCTTTCACCCCCTGTGTAGTTATACCTCTACTGTAAGGCATCACGCGGTCGGCGGATACGCCCACTCAACGCAGGTAATCCTCAGGACGGATGCCCGTAGGTCTGGAAGTGATCGGACCGATGGTGTGACGCAGTAGCGTGTCAGGACGCTGGCGAGGAATACAAAACGGTCTAATCCATACCCTTAGCGGTGCGACCCAGCGCCTTTGCGGTCTCTCGCTTGCTCTCTCGCTCAGCAATCGCTTGACGCTTATCATGTGACTTACGCCCGGCAGCCACAGCAATTTCAACCTTGGCATAGCCATCTTTGAAATAAAGGCTCAACGGGATGAGCGTGAAGCCCTTGACCTGCGTGCGATGCATGAGTTTTCGAATCTCTTCAGCGCGCAACAACAACTTGCGGGCACGACGAGGCTCATGATTCGTCCAGGTGCCCATGCTGTATTCAGGAATATGCACCCCGCGCAACCACACTTCACCGTCATCGATCGTGGCATAACCATCGGTCAAGGTTGCCCGCCCTGCACGAAGTGACTTCACCTCGGTGCCGGTTAGCACCAGCCCAGCCTCAACCGTCGAGTCGATCGAGTAGTCGTGGCGTGCCTTACGGTTCTGCGCAATCAACTTGCGCCCAGTCTCACGTGGCATGACTACACGCGCAGGTATTTGCGCAGCGTGAAAAACGCCGCCAGCGACGACAAACCAATACCCACCACAAACAAGATCGGCACAATCGCGGTGATTGAATCCCAACCGATAAACGCGGTGAACTGGAAGGCCGGGGCCAACACACCATCAATCACAAACGCCTTCACCAGGATCAACCCACCGGTGGCCAACAGTGCACCGACGGTCGCAGCGATTGCAGCTTCAAGCAGGAACGGCAGTTGAATATAGAAGTTCGAGGCGCCAACCAACCGCATGATGCCGGTCTCTCTTCGCCGGCTAAAGGCCGCTACGCGCATGGTGTTGACGATCAGCAACACCGTAACCACAAGCATCGCAATGGCAATGACCAGCGCAATCACCTGCAAGCCACCAAGTAATTGGAAGAATCGATCTAGGAACGCGCGCTGATCGTTAACGGTCTCCACGCCCGGCCGCCCCACAAAAGCCGAGGCCACAATGTCGTATTCGGTGGGGTCGGAGAGTTTCACTCGGAATGACTCTGGCAGCGCATCTGGTGTGACGTTGTCAAGAATAGGCGAATTGCGATACTGCTCGACGAAGCGCTGGTAGGCCTCTTCTTGGGACTCAAAAAATACCTCTTGCACCAACGGTCGCAACGATTCAAGATCGGCACGAATCTGCTCACGCTGAGCGTCAGTCACGGCGCCACCAGAACACGACGGAGTGTCAGAGTTCTCATTGCACAGGAAGATCGACACCTCGACCTTGTCGTACCAAAAGTCCTTCATGGTGTCGACCTGCGCCCGCACCAGAAGCGATACGCCAAAGAGAGTCAACGACACACCGACGGTGATAATCACCGCCATTGTCATGGTCAGATTGCGGCGAAGGCCGTTGCCGACCTCGCTGGCGACAAATGTTGTACGCATGTGGCCCTACCTTGCGTATCCGTAGACACCGCGCGACTGATCACGCACGAGGTGGCCCCGTTCAAGTTCAATCACACGTCGCCGCATCTGATCGACGATGGCCGCATCATGGGTGGCCATCACGACCGTCGTGCCCGTGCGGTTGATGCGATCAAGCAACTTCATGATGCCTACCGACGTGGACGGGTCAAGGTTTCCGGTTGGCTCATCAGCAATAAGGATCGACGGCTTATTGACAAATGCGCGTGCAATCGCCACCCGCTGCTGCTCACCACCGGACAGTTCATCAGGCATGCGGTCTTCCTTGCCCTCCAGCCCGACAAGTTCCAGCACCTCGGGCACGATCCGTCGAATCTGGCTTTGTGGTCGACCGATCACCTCAAGGGCGAAGGCAACATTGGCGAAGACCGATTTGTTCGGCAGCAGGCGGAAGTCTTGAAACACTGTGCCAATTTGGCGCCGCAAAGTGGGCACCTTCCAGTTAGACAGCCGCGTGAGGTCCTTGCCAGCCACCCACACTTTGCCCGCGGTGGGGCGCTCCTCTTTCAAGGTCAGCCGCAAAAACGTCGACTTGCCCGAGCCCGAAGACCCCACCAAGAACACGAACTCGCCCTTTTCAATCTCCAAGGAGATGTCTTCAAGGGCCGGTCGCGTCTGGCTGGGGTACAGCTTGGTCACTTGCTCGAACCGGATCACCTATGGAGTCTAAGCGACACACGAGCACGAATTGCCCACCGACGCTGTCAACGGGGCCTACTGTCGCTCAACCAGGAGGGGAATCCGGCCCGGCATTCCGATCACTGAACGCCCAGCCAGCGGCATGCTCAAGCTGACATCGACCCAGGTGCGATCCCCCGCGATACCTACCCCGGCGCATTCATCGCTGCTACGTGGAGCCGAACGCACGGGGCTGACTTCTACGACCCCGGGGCGCTCCACGAGACGAACCGACACCTCATCGCCGGTGCACAGCCCCGCTGGAGGCAGGGCCACGGCCACCTGGATCAACTCCGGATCAGCGGTTTCCCGCCACGACAGCGCCGTCAGCGGAGTTTCGACTACCCCAAGCGCCCGCAGCGGACCGATGCCCGCCGCGATGCCCCCCACGAGCACCAAAATGCCGAGGGAGACTGCTCCCATGACTAGCCAGATCCACACGGCAGAGGCACGCTTGCGGCGCGGGGCGTCGTACTCCCGCATCCCCGGAATAAGCGGCCCCCGCCGTGACATCTAGGTTGCGCCCGGTATTACTCGGTGCCTGCAGTTTCAATGGGTGGCGCGTCGGGTAGTTCGGCCTTCGGCGTCGCGGTAAACGTGAAGTCCGGACCATCGGGGCCATCAGCCACATCAACCACCACGATCGAGCCAGGAGGCAACTCGCCAAACAGCATTTTTTCACTCAGCGGATCCTCGATCTCGCGCTGCAAAGTGCGACGCAAGGGTCGAGCACCCATGACCGGGTCGTAACCGTGATCGGCCAACAGATCTTTGGCTGCCCGGGTGAGTTCAAGGCCGATGTCGCGGTCCTTTAACCGCTCGTCTAGGTGAGCCGCCATCAGGTCAACGATTGACGTGATCTCTTCACGACTGAGCTGGTGGAAGACGATGACGTCATCGATACGGTTCAAGAACTCCGGTCGGAAGTGCTGCTTGAGCTCTTGTTGCACCTTGTTCTTCATGGCCTCATAGACGTTTGCGCCATCATCCTCGGGCGCAAAACCCATCATCATGCCTTTAGATACATCGCGACTACCCAGGTTGGTCGTCATGATGATGACCGTGTTCTTGAAATCAACCGCTCGACCCTGTGAATCGGTGAGTCGACCTTCCTCCAGCACCTGAAGGAGAGAGTTGAAGATGTCTGGGTGTGCTTTTTCGACCTCATCGAACAACACGACACTAAACGGCTTGCGACGCACCTTCTCGGTGAGCTGACCGCCCTCTTCGTAGCCGACATAGCCGGGAGGGGAACCGAAAAGCCTTGATGCAGTGTGCTTTTCGGCATACTCGCTCATGTCGAGCGAGATCAATGCATCTTCATCGCCGAATAAGAACTCAGCCAGGGTCTTAGACAACTCAGTCTTACCCACACCCGATGGGCCGGCGAAAATAAACGAGCCGGACGGACGCTTGGGATCCTTCAAGCCTGCACGGGTGCGTCGGATCGACTTCGACAGGGCCTTGATGGCCTGCTCTTGACCGATGACCCGGCGGTGTAGTTCGTCTTCCATGCGCAGCAAACGCTGGAGGTCGTCTTCACTCACGTCGGTTACCGGGATGCCTGTCATCAAGGCAAGCACCTCAGCGATGAGTTTGTCATCGACCTCGGCCACGACATCCATGTCGCCGGCCTTCCACTCGCGCTCACGCTGGGCTTTCTCGGCGAGCAACTGCTTCTCGTCATCACGAAGTGAAGCCGCTTTTTCGAAATCTTGGGAGTCGATCGCCGACTCCTTTTCACGGCGCACATTAGCGATGCGCTCATCAAACTCGCGCAGGTCCGGCGGTGCAGTCATGCGACGAATCCGCAGCCGCGAGCCGGCTTCATCAATAAGGTCGATGGCCTTATCGGGCAGTTGGCGATCAGAGATGTATCGATCTGACAGCCGTGCGGCAGCCTGGAGAGCACCATCGGTGATCGACACCCGGTGGTGGGATTCGTAACGATCGCGCAGCCCCTTCAAAATCTCTACCGTGTCTGACACATCGGGGGCATTGACCTGGATCGGGGCGAACCGACGCTCGAGTGCCGCATCCTTTTCGATGTGCTTGCGGTACTCATCAAGGGTCGTGGCACCGATGGTCTGCAGTTCACCACGAGCCAACATCGGCTTCAAGATGCTGGCCGCGTCGATCGCGCCCTCGGCGGCACCTGCACCCACCAGGGTGTGCATCTCATCGATGAACAAGATGATGTCGCCACGCGTGCGGATTTCCTTCAGCACCTTCTTCAAACGCTCTTCGAAGTCACCGCGGTAGCGACTGCCCGCCACCAGTGCACCTAGGTCCAGCGTGTACAACTGCTTGTCCTTGAGCGTCTCGGGCACTTCGCCGCGGACGATGTCTTGGGCGAGGCCCTCCACGATGGCGGTCTTGCCGACACCGGGCTCACCAATCAGCACGGGGTTGTTCTTGGTGCGCCGAGAGAGAACCTGCATGACGCGCTCGATTTCTTTCTCCCGGCCAATCACCGGATCAAGCTTGCTTTCGCGCGCTGCCTGGGTGAGGTTGCGCCCGAACTGGTCAAGAACCAGTGAGGTTGAGGGCGTTCCCTCCGCCGGCCCACCGGCCGTCGCGGGTTCTTTGCCCTGGTAGCCGCTGAGAAGTTGAATCACCTGCTGGCGTACTCGGTTGAGATCAGCGCCAAGTTTGACGAGCACCTGGGCTGCCACACCCTCACCCTCACGGATGAGTCCAAGCAGGATGTGTTCCGTGCCGATGTAGTTGTGACCCAATTGCAGGGCCTCGCGCAGGGAGAGTTCGAGAACCTTCTTGGCGCGCGGAGTGAAGGGAATATGACCGCTGGGGGCCTGCTGGCCCTGGCCGATGATCTCCTCGACCTGCTGACGCACGGCCTCGAGAGAGATGCCCAGGCTCTCCAGCGCCTTCGCTGCGACGCCTTCGCCTTCATGGATGAGTCCGAGCAGGATGTGCTCGGTGCCGATGTAATTGTGGTTGAGCATGCGGGCTTCTTCTTGGGCCAGCACGACCACGCGCCGGGCTCGGTCGGTAAACCTCTCGAACATGTCTTCACTCCCTACGCTCACGGCCTCAACCTCGGGCCACAACCACTCGGTCTTCTCTCAATATGCACCCTAAGGCTACGCCGCGCTCGTTGCAGTCCGCCCGGTGCACTCATAGGGGATAACCACCCGACCGCTAGGAATATTCCGGGTGCTCAAAATTCAGGTACTCAAAGAACGACGGATGAGGGTGCGCACCCCCTCAGCGTCGAAAGATCGCCTTCACACCCGCTATCAGCCACGCGGCATAGGCACGCTGGCCCTTTCGGGTCACCATGTCACGGGCCTCGGCAGCGTTACGCATATTGCCCACCTCAACCAAGACGACCGGCACATCGGAGAAATTCAAGGTCGTCACGTCATTCCAGATCAGGGTTTGACCGTTGATATAGGTCGACGGGGTCGCGCCGGCGGCGGCCATACCGGCGATGAGACGTTTGCCGTAGCGCTGGGACTTGGCGGCGATGTCATCGGTCCACCCGGCCACCACACCAGGCACGATCACAAAGAACCCTCGACCGGAAGCCGGGCCGCCATCGGCGTGAACCGAAAGCAACAGGTCTGCATCGACCTTGGCGCCGAACTTGCCTCGCTTCCACACGCATGGGCCGTACCGGTCATAGGAGTTCGTGGTGCGCGTCATCTTCACCGTGGCACCTTGACGCTCCAGCCTGTTCTTCAGCGTACGACTCACCTTGAAGACGAAGGTCGCTTCAGGAAAGCCCGAATTGGTCGCCGTGCCGGTGGTGTTGCAACTCTTGGTGATCGTGCCGTTGAACTTCGTTCGAGCCAGTTGATCACGAAAGGCCGGATTCGAATTGCCGAGTTGATGCCCAGGATCAATAGCGATCGTTAAACCGGCCAAGGGCTTGGCCGATCGAGTGTCGACCGACCCGACCGCGACGGGTGGCTCGATCGGTTCAGCCTGCGTTGGAGCGGCCGCCAGCAGCCCGACCAGTAGTGAACCGCTCACGATCGATACCGGCACAAGAAATCTCATCGGCGGCCTCCGACCCGCATCACAGCACCTCGCCCCATCACAGCCGAAGCAGCATCCGGTGATTGCCCAGAGTATTCGGCTTGACGCGTTCGAGGTCCAAAAACTCAGCCACACCCTGGTCATAACTTTGCAGGAGTTCTTCGAACACCGCATGACTGACCGGAGCGCTATCGATCTCACCGAAGCCATGGCGCGAAAAGAAAGACGTCTCAAACGTGAGGCAAAATACGCGTCGCACACCAAGGGATCGTGCCCGCTCAAGCAGCGTGGTCAACATGGCCGAACCCACGCCTTGGCTTTGCACTCGCGGCTCAACGGCCAGGCTCCGAACCTCGGCCAGATCCTCCCACATCACGTGCAGGGCACCGCATCCCACGATTTGACCATTCGACTCAGCGACCACAAACTCCTGCACGCTTTCAAACAGTGTTACCTGCGCCTTGGCCATGAGTCGACCATCATCGGTGTAGGTGCCGATCAACGCTCGAATCGCAGCGACGTCGGCGGTCCGAGCGGTGCGCACAATGATCGCGTGTGCAGTGTCGGTCATGACAAGGCCTCAGGCTTCACCAACGGAAACAACACGGTCTCGCGGATGCCGAGGCCGGTCAGTGACATGAGGAGCCGGTCGATGCCTAATCCGACCCCACCACTCGGAGGCATGCCGGTTTCCAGCGCGCGCAGGAAGTCTTCATCCAGACGCATCGCTTCCACATCACCACCAACTGCAAGTTGAGCCTGTTCCATGAGTCGTTCACGCTGAATGACCGGGTCAACGAGTTCGGAGTAGCCCGTGGCCTGTTCGTAACCATTGACGTAGAGGTCCCACTTCTCGACCACGCCGGGCCGATCCCGGTGCGCTCGTACGAGCGGTGATGTGTCGACTGGATAGTGAAAGACAAATGTAGGTCCGGTAAAGGTCGGAATGACGTAATGCTCGAACAACTCCTCGACCAGTTTGCCCGCAACCCACAGCGGTGCAACATCTATACCGGCCAAAGTGCACCATTGAGTCAACTGCTCGCGAGAGGTCACGGGAGTGACCTCTTCATTGAGCGCACTCGACAAAGCTTCGTAGAGGTCGATCTCAGTCCAGGTTCCCGATAGGTCGTGCTGCGACCCATCTGCATGCGTCACGGTCAGGCTGCCGGCCACCTTGAGTGCTGCTGCTTGAATAACTTCACGGGTGATCGTTGCCATCTGTCGATAATCGGCATATGCCTGGTAGAACTCGAGCATCGCGAACTCCGGCGAATGCGTTGAATCCGCACCCTCGTTGCGGAAATTCCGATTGATTTCGAACACTCGCTCGAGTCCACCAACGACCGCTCGCTTGAGGAAAAGCTCCGGAGCGATTCGCAGATACAGCTCAAGATCAAAAGCGTTGGAGTGCGTGATAAATGGCCGTGCTGATGCTCCCCCATGCATCGTTTGCAGCATGGGCGTCTCGATCTCGAGGTAGTCCCGATCACTCAGGCTTTGGCGGATACTCGACACCATCGCCACGCGGGTGCGGGCCATCTCGCGAGCTTCTGGTCGCATGATCAAATCGACGTACCGCTGACGCACTCGCGTCTGCTCACTCAGTGGCTTATGGGCCACCGGTAGCGGACGAAGTGACTTGGCAGCCATGAGCCATTCAGCCGCCAACACCGATAACTCACCTCGCTTGGAAGTGATGACCTCACCGCGCACGAACACATGGTCGCCGATGTCGACCAACTGCTTCCAGTCATCGAGTTCGGTTTCACCGACGCCGGCGAGTGACACCATGACCTGTAGTTCGGTGCCGTCACCAGAACGCAGGGTGGCGAAACACAGTTTGCCGGTGTTGCGTTGGAACATCACGCGCCCAGCGATGCCAACCTCGTCCCCCGTCTGAGAATCGATCGGCAGGTCGCCGTAACGGGCGCGGATATCGCTCAGTTGATGGGTGATCGGCAGCGCTACGGGATAGGCCTCACGCCCGCTGGCTAGCAGTCGCTCGCGCTTATCGCGGCGAATGCGCATCTGCTCGGGCAGGTCTTCCTCATCGGTCACAGCAGCCAAGGCTATCTGGGCCCGCTTCAACCCCCGCCTAGGAGTTCTTCGCGAACACCAATTGCAGGCCGATTAGCGTTAAGTCTGGATCATGATGAGTGATGCACTCAGACTCCTCCACGACCACCGGTGCCAGTCCACCGGTAGCGACAACCGCAGTGACAGGGCCGATCTCGGCAATGATTCGTCGCACGAGCCCGTCGACCTGCCCGGCAAACCCATAAACGGCCCCCGCCTGCAACGCCTCGACAGTGTTCTTGCCGATCACCGATCTCGGGCGCACCAACTCGACCTTGCGCAACTGCGCGGCACGCATCGACAGCGCCTCAATTGAAATCTCAATCCCGGGGGCCAGTGCCCCACCGAGGAACTCTCCCTTTGCGCTCACCACATCAAGGTTGGTTGACGTGCCGAAATCGACGACGATGCACGGTCCGCCAAACCGATGATGGGCCGCGATCGTGTTGACGATTCGATCGGCCCCCACCTCTTTGGGGTTATCGGTCAAGACCGGCACACCTGTTTTTGTACCCGGCTCAATAATGATCGTGAGCGCATCGGGGTGATAGGCGGCGAACATGGCGCGCATTTCGTGCAGCACCGCGGGGACGGTTGAGCACAGGGCGATACCGGTGATTTCGGGTGAGTCCTGCAGTAGTCCTCGAAAGGTCAAAGCCATCTCATCGGCAGTGGCCCGTGGATCGGTCTTGACGCGCCAAGAGCGAGTAAACACATCGCCCTCGAAAAGCCCGATCACGGTGTTGGTGTTGCCGACGTCCACGGCGAGCAGGGTCATAGCACTTCCTCTAGGTCGGCACCAATGTCGAGCACAGCAGACGAATGCGTGAGTGCGCCCACTGCGAGGTAATCGACACCGGTCGCGGCCACCTCTGCGGCATTGTCCAGTCGTAGTCCACCCGATGACTCCAATCGAGCGCGCCCTCCGGTCCGTTGGACCGCAATCGCCGTGTCAGCAACGGTGAAATTGTCGAGCAGCACCAAATCAGCACCGGCCTCAACGACCGCCTCGAGCTGATCGAGCGAATCGACTTCGACTTCAATGGGAACACCCGGAAATTGTTGTCGTACAGCAGAAAAGGCGGGTACAACCCCACCAGCAGCAACGACATGATTGTCCTTAACGAGTGCCGCATCAGACAACGACATGCGGTGGTTGACTCCACCGCCGCACCGCACGGCGTACTTCTGTAACGCTCGCATCCCCGGCATGGTCTTTCGCGTATCGCGGATCTTCGCGGCGCTGCCCTCAATGGCTTCAACCCACTTGCGCGTGTGGGTGGCGATCCCGGACAGGTGACTCACGAGGTTCAAGGCTGTGCGCTCAGCCAGCAGCAGGTCACGCGTGGTGCCGGTGGCGGTCACAATCACGTCTCCTGCAACCACGGCCTGGCCATCATTGCGGTCGACCTGCACATCAACGGAGCCACTCGCTGCGATAACAAACACCATCGCAGCGACCGGCCCACCCGCCACGATGCCCGGCTCACGAGCAACCAGTCTCAGTCGCGATCGCTGCTCAATCGGCACCGTTGCCACCGATGTCACATCAACGCCACCGGCTAGGTCTTCGGCAAGAGCGCTCGCAATCAGTTCTTCTACCGCGGTGGGATCAAGGCCGGCGTCCACGAGCATCGCAGCGACCGGTTCAGCGGGCATGGGCGTCAGATTCTCACGCCGGGTGTCCCATTGCCGCTGCGGGGTGTGTGCGGAGACGAGGTGAATTCGCCAATGAGCGTCATCGCGCACGGGGAAATCCTCCCGCCAGTGCGAGCCCCTGGTTTCCTCTCGGAGGAGTGCATGATGCACCAGTGCTTGAGCTACCAGGCACACATTGGTCGACTCCCAGTCTGCCGTGCTCGGTTGTCCACCAGCCCGATCCGCCAGTACGTGAAGTTCTTGTGCAGCTCTCGTCAACGACCGACTACCGCGTAGCACCCCGGCGTTGGTGGTCATAATCATCTGCACCTCGGCTAGAGCTGCCAGCGGGAGCAGCTCGACAACAGCATGGTCGGGCACGACCGCACGCACCTGATCCCGTCGGTCAACGAGTGACTGGCCAATTCTCTCAGCGAAAACCAAACCCTCAAGTAGCGAGTTCGAGGCAAGTCGATTGGCGCCATGTACACCGGTGCAGGCCACTTCACCGCAGGCATAAAGACCTCGAATCGACGTTCGACCTTGTAGATCCGTGCGCACACCACCGGACACGTAGTGGGCAGCAGGAGCCACCGGAATGAGGTCGTGCACCGGATCAATGCCGTGTTCGAGACACGATGCATAAATTGTGGGGAACCGCTGTTGCCACTTGTCGGCACCGAAGTCGCGCGCATCAAGCCACAGGTGTGGCACACCGTCGGCAAGCATTCGCCTCATGATTGCCCGCGACACCACATCTCGGGGTGCAAGATCAGCAAGCGGATGCTCCGCAGCCATGAAAGTCTGCCCGGCGGTATCTCGCAACACTGCACCTTCTCCACGCACCGCTTCGGACACCAGCGGTTGCTGTCCGCGTGCCGCAGCGCCCAACCACATCACCGTCGGGTGAAATTGCACGAACTCGACGTCGGCAATCTCTGCCCCGGCCCTGATCGCAAGGGCAAGCCCATCGCCGGTTGCCACCGACGGATTCGTTGTTTGGGAGAATACCTGCCCGAATCCACCCGTGGCCAAGACAACTGTTGGCGCCAACGCAGCACCAACGCCGTCTCGGGTTCCGGTGCCGATCACGTGCAACGTCAGCCCCTGCGCTGCGCCGTCTCTATCAGTCAGTAGATCTAATGCCAGGGCTCTCTCGATCAATTCAATGCCCGGGTCTGCCCGCACGGCGGATACGAGCGCGCGACTGACCTCTAACCCGGTCGCATCACCTCCAGCGTGCGTGATGCGGTCACGCAAGTGACCACCTTCTCGGGTGAGGACCAGCTCACCGGCAGCGTCAACATCAAAATGCGCGCCGAGCGAGATGAGCCGATGCACCGCTGCCGGGCCTTCGTTGACCAATAGGTCAACGGCCGCCTCATCACATAGTCCGTCCCCGGCGATCAGCGTGTCGTGAAGGTGCTCCCTGGGTGAGTCGTCTTCAGCAAGGGCCGCGGCGATTCCGCCCTGGGCCCATCGAGTGGATCCCTCATCAACGCTCCCCTTAGTCACCAGCAAAACACGCAGGCCGGCCCTTCGTGCATGGAGCGCGCAGGTCAGTCCGGCTACTCCTGATCCGACCACCACAACGTCGGCGCGCACCTGCCAGGTCGGATTCGGTGCCTGAAGACGACTCACGCTGGTTCGCCCAGTGACACTGGCATATTGTCGAGCAGTCTGGTGGATTCAATCTTGACAGCAACCAGTAAGCGGCCCTGCCCTTGTGGGGGCGCGGATCTAAGGTCGGTGCCGGTCACCACGACATAATCAGGCTGCAGCCCAATGCTTTCAAGGTTTTGGCGTACGGTTAGTTCCACTGACGAAGCACCCTCATGGGCAACCTCGAGTCCGCGTTGCATTGCGGCTGGGATCGCCGCCGCAAGATGCCGGCCATCCACACTCAGATAGCGATTACGACTACTTAAGGCCAGTCCGTCTGGTTCGCGAACAGTCGGCACGCCAATCACCCGCACCGGGAAATTCAATGCCTGGACCATGGATCGGATTAGCACCAATTGCTGATAGTCCTTTTCGCCGAAGAGTCCGAAATTGGCTCGGGTCAGGTGGAAGAGTTTAGCGACCACGGTGAGCACGCCGGAAAAATGTCCGGGGCGACTTGCGCCTTCAAGGATGTCGCCCAGGGGACCAGCAACGATCGAGACTCCGCTGGCTATGTCGTCACGAGTGGCCGCATCCGCGTATACCTCCGACACGCTCGGGGCGAACACCACATCGGCACCATGCTGCTGACACAACTGAACGTCATCGTCGAGGGTGCGAGGGTAGATATCGAAATCCTCACCCGCACCAAACTGCAATGGATTGACGAAGATAGTCACGATGATGCGCCCAGCATCACCCACGTAACCACGGGCGACGTCAATCAAATGTGCGTGTCCTGCATGGAGAGCACCCATCGTCATGACAACCGCCGTGCTTCCGGTAACGGGCGCCAACTGAGCGAGTTCCTCCCGCGTCACAACGATATTCACGCGCCATCACCTAACATTGCTGGGTCATCACTGATTTCGATCAATGCCGCCACGAGGCGCGCGTGGGCGCTAGCATCCACCAGCCCTTCGCCCAGCGCGCGGTCGGTCGTCGCCCTGGCCAGCGCAAGGTAGGTGGGCGCGATTTCGGGTGCATCTGCCCAAAGCGCATCGAGGTGATCGGTCACCGTAGCGACATCACCACGCGCTAGCGGACCGGTCAGAGCACCATCACCTGACCTGAGCGCGTTATCAAGCGCCGCCTGCAGGAGCGGAGCACTTAATTTCTCTGCCTGCGTCACTCCCGCCATCCGAAGGAGTTCAAGGGTCTGGGAGACCAGCGTGATCAGGTGATTTGCACCGTGCGCCAGCGCTGCGTGATACAACACTCGCGAACCTTCGTCGACCGGAACCGGATCACCACCCATCTCAATGACCAGAGCACTGGCAACCGGAGCGGCCAGTGGATCCGCTGTGACAGCAAAAGGGCAATTATCGAGTCGATCCAGATCCACACTTGTGCCGGTGAACGTCATAACCGGGTGTATCGCGAGCGGTACGGCACCGCATTGGCGCACCGGATCGAGAATCTCAAGACCGTGGCGCCCGGACACATGCATGACGTACTGACCCATACGCAACGAGTCTTGAATATCGGCGACCACACCGCCGATCGCATCATCGGGAACGGCGATGATCAGCAGCTCACATTCGCGGGCCAACTCATCGGGCGACACCATCGGCACCCCGGGAAGTAAAGCCTCAGCACGTACGCGTGATAAATCACTACGCCCACTGACCGCAATGATGTGGTGGCCCACTCGACGAAGCGCCGCCCCCAACACACAACCCACTCGGCCGCTGCCGATGATGCCAACGCGCAGCCGCGTCGTATCGACCCCTTCAGCGGTCATCTGGTCAGCCTAGAGGTCCTGGCCACGTAGCGGCCCACCGATGTCGTGGCGCAGCCACATGAATGAACCCGGCCCGTGGACGCGACGCACCCCCAGCACCTTATTCGCTCGACCTAGTTCGGCAAGATAGCGACGCGGATCGGTCATGGCGCGACCAGCAGAGGGCAGAAGATCGCGATGCAGCACATCGCGCTGGCGAGTGATCGTCGTTGCAGTGTTCTGCGCCCCGGAGCTGACAATCGCCGCGCATGCATCGAGAGCTACGTGCGCGGTGATGTTGCATGAGCCATCCGGTATCGGGCGCACCTGGCGACCGCCGCGGTAAGCAGCTAGTGTTCCGGCAGCGAAATCGCCGTTCACTCGCTCCTCGCGAGTATGCCCATAGTCGATAGCGATAGCGGTGCCTTCGATCACGCGTGCGCACACCTGCTGCCAGGCGAGGTCCCGTGGCTCACCCACCTCCGCTCGCCCACGCACAGGCCACCACCACTTCTGCAGCCACTGCATCTGCGGACTCTCGGGCGCCAATGCCGGCCCCAACGATTCCGCGCCGGTGACCGGGTCAACCCACACCTCGCGAATGCATTCACCTTCATCTGCCTGCACTACCGGACAAGCAATATCGTCGAGCCACTCATGGGCGAGGATTAGTCCGCGCAGACCGTTGGGGGCGTGCGTGTCCAGCACACCCGGCGCATCGCCCTGCCACCATTCAATTGAAGTGGGCAAACCCAACGGGCGCGAACGGATATCAATGCCGATCCAGTGGACTGACTGGGCGAAGGCGATGTCTGTCGCCATTACCTGCTGCCACATGTCAGTCAACAACTGCCCTCCGCCGGCACCCACATCAACAACGCTGATCGGAGCGTCCCCCTCCAGCCTCTGCCGCACACTATGCAACACGAGCGTGAGTTCGTCCGCGACGTGAGCACTCATGGTGACCGACGTATCAAAGTGCGCAGCCGGCTGGTGGTGGTGGTAAAAATCGCAATCTCCCCATGCCTCGAACCAGGGCCTTACCGCTCGCTCACCCGCAGTCCCCATGTATGTGACTAATGCAATCGATGGGTGGCCAGCATGCGCTGTTCTTGATCATTGACGAGCGGACGCGCAATACCGATGTCGACATGCCAGGCGACCACTTCGACAGGACCGGGCGCTACATCGAAGGACACCGTGGCCAGGCCTAAACGGCGCTGCCAGGGTCCCTCGCTCAACCGCACCGACTGCACTCGTTCATGTGGGGCAAATGCAATACGGCGCGTGATCCGACCCGACCGCGTGACAATGAACCTAGCGGTCACCGCAAAGGCCAAGAATCGCCACTGCACCCATGCCCGCAGCCGTGCGCGGTCGGGAGCGGGAGTCCATTGCACATCATCTAGATCGAATCCGGGCATGACCTCAGACACCACACGCATCGCGTGCTCGCGCGGTGCAACCGGCAGCAATACGGTGCTGCCTTGTTGCTGTCCCTCGCCTTGTGTTCCCGCAACAGTCAACTGCACCCGGACCCAGTTGAATCGCCGCCACAGCAACGGCGCAATCAACTCAACAGCTTGCACGCGACCTGGCGGAACGGACCTGCTCTGGGTCTGCAGCAGGCCAAATCGCAAACGTAGCCCCTGGCGCCCACGAGCCACCGTGAAGTTGGAGTACGTGAAGAATTCGCGAATGATCGCCAGGATCGGAATGCCGCCGGTGATGAGCGCCAGACCGAGAGCCGCCCAACCCTGGGCAAGGACCGTTATGGTCACGAACACAACGGTGAGAACGAACAATGTCATGGTGGTTGTGCGCAGGATCAACGAACCGAGGAGTCGGCCGGTGGGCACCGTCGCAAGTACGTCCGTGTGCTCAACCGACGGCACACCAGGTACGAGTGCAGGTACTTTGACAGCGTCCGTTGTGTCACCGTCGATGAGAGCTTCGTGTCGCGTCAAGATTTCTTGCTGCAGCGCGGCCGCATCTGGTTTGCGTAGATAGCGCAACACCACACGGGAGTCCCCTGTACCGGCTACCTCGACACGTAGCTCCACGAAGCCAAACAGGCGTGCCACTAGGGGCGACACGGCATCAACGCTTTGCAGACGCGACAACTGCAGTCGCCGAGCCTGCCGCTGCAACAAACCAGAGTCAACCCGCAGGTCACCATCATCATCGAAGTAGTAACGCAGTTTCAGCCAGGCCAACGCGTTGATGCCGGCCACAAACGCTGACGCAGCAATCGCCACCAAGCCCGCCACCACAAAACCGGGGAGGGCGACTACATCACCGAAGTCAATGCCGATGACCAAAAAGCCCAGGTACAACGGAGGGATAACCCGAACTGCCATGAGGAGCGGCGTGACCGGGTGCGTGCGTTGCGGCGGCGTGGCGTACACCGGCTCTACATGCCCGCTGATCGTTGCTCACCTCGCGCAGCCAATCGGTCGCGTAGCGCTGCGGCTTGGTCAGGCAGGAGCCCGGGGATCGAAGCATCGGTCGTCGCTGCCGCGGTATGTAGTTGCACGGTGGAAATACCAAGCCAACGATCCAGCGGCCCCGAGGTTAGGTCAACAATCTGCATCCGACCGTAGGGCACCACCACCAGTCGTCTGATCAAGATGCCACTCACCACCAGCAGGTCTTCATCTCGCTCGAGGTAACCAAAGGAGCGCACCCGACGGCCGATCAGCCACCACGCCCACGCATAGACGATGACGGCAACTATGCCCGCACCAACCGGGTACCACACCGGAATCGCCGGGATGAGTGCTATCACGATGATGGCCGCGATGATGAACAAATAGCCGAAGGTCAAGGTCAGCACCCGGGCCGTGATCAAGCGAGGGGACACCGGGATCCACGCTGATGAAGGCGAAGCGAATGCCGCATCAAGTTCGCCCGACCGTGAATTCACGAGCACACTCTGCCACGATGCCATGCATGGATCTGACACCCGCGTCGCCGACGCTGGTGACGACCGGTGCCGCGATCGGTGATCTTCACCTTGATTTGGGCGAGATTCACCCCTCCGGACACGGCGGATTTCGACTGCAATGCTCGTTCAGCGACGCACCGATCAGGGTCACGCGGGCAACGCCGGTCCCGGGCCTGCTCCACCGCGGCACGGAGAAACTACTCGAGGTTCGGGACTATCGATCCGGATTGATGCTCGCTAATCGTCATGATTGGCTGAGTGCGGTGACCTCTGAGGTGACGATGGCGCTCGCCGCTGAGTCACTGCTGGGGCTCCAGGTGCCACCGCGCGCAACATGGCTGCGAACACTCCTGTGTGAAATGAATCGCGCGATGGCTGCTCTGTCGCATTTGATGGGCGTTGCCGCGCTCCCCGGTGAAGGAATAAGTCCTGTCCAGATGCCGGGAGCGGCGGCACGTGAGGCATGGCAGTTAGCGTTGGAGCGCATCAGCGGCGGGCGTCTGCATGCAATGGTCACCCGCATCGGCGGCATCGCCGCGGATGCACCAGACGGCTGGGCTGGCGACGTTCGCCGAGCTATAGACATCACCGAGCGTGAACTCCCCGTGCTCATGGCCGCCGTGCGACAGACGATCAGCGCAGTCCTCACGGCTTCGGGATACCCCCCTGATGAATGCATCGCCGTGCTATCCACCGCCGACGCAACGGGCTACGGCGTGAGCGGGCCAGTCGCGCGGGCCAGCGGTCTTGATCTCGATCTGCGCCGCGATGATCCCCCACTGGCCTATGCCGACCTACAAGATGCCCTCACCGTGATCACCGCGGACAGCGGTGATGCTGCCGCGCGCTATGAGGTCTTGGGAAATCAACTCGCCGCCGACCTGCCGCTCATAGCGGCCTGTCTTGAGCGGCTCCCCTCCGGTGAGGTCTCAGTGCCGCTGCCCAAGGTTGTGCGCGCACCCGAAGGCACCGCCTATGCGTGGCTGGAATCAGCCACTGGAATTACCGGGGTTTTCTTGGTGAGTACGGGCGAGACCACACCATGGCGGGTCAGATTGCGCACCCCTTCGTATGCCAATGTGCAATCAATGACGGCTGCGATGCCGGGTACACCACTCGGTGCCCTGCCGGTTGCAATCGGATCGTTCATGTTCGTGGTCGGCGACCTCGACCACTAGCGGCAACTAACCTCCGTGCTCGCGCACATAGGTAGCAAAGCGGGCCCGCAGAAGCGCTTCGGTATCAGGATCAAGGTCGGGGTTCTTGGCAAACATCTCATGGGCCGCGCGCACTGTTTCGATGATGGTGCCACCCGTTGAACCAAGGTCCCCACCCTCGCCCTCAATGGCATGCATACCGGGCATATGCGAGAAGACGCCGGTGAAGAAACCGATGTCTACCCGGTGCTCGGCCTTGCGAAACGCCCGATGGCGAAGCTCGTCAAATGGCAGGTCCTCAAGTACTTCGCTCATGGGACGACCTTAGCGCCTACTCCCGGTCGACCCGGCACAACGATTCCAACCAGACCGCGGCAATGGTCATTGAGGCAGCCGCGCCGATGGCCACCAGGGCGGCGACCAGTGACGCAGAACCCGTGGGCGTCGAGGCATTACCGAGCAGAGCAAGGGCAATACCTGCATAGAAGCCGCCCACGAGAGCACCGGTGCGCGACGCCGCCATCGCTAAGGCAGCCGTTCGAGCGGCCATCAGTGGCGGCATACGGCGGGGGTCCCGCAGGCCTCCGGACGCCGCATCATCGGAGGGCACGCGCGCTAAATCACCGGCGTTCGGCCGGTCTCGGGGAGAAGCCATCAAGCGCGGCCGCGACAACATCGCCCACAGCACAATCCCGATCGCCAGTACCCAAAGCGCAATACTGGCCGTGAGTGGCACATCGAGGATTCGACCCGCCGTCGCATCAACGACCAATACAAGCAGCCATCCCACGCCAACACCGGCAATGGCTATCGAAATGAGCCATACCCAACTGGTGCGCTTCATGGAATATCCAGCACCAGATCGGTGCGCTCTACACCAGATAGGTCTAGACCATCGAGCGACACTGACTCATCGATCTCTGACCATGGAACGCACACGAAAGCACGCTCATGGGCCCTGGGGTGCGGCAACGTCAGCACGTCGTCGTGTTGCACGAGATCGTCAAAGGCGATGATGTCAATGTCGAGACTTCGTGGCCCCCAACGAACATCACGCACACGATGCCAATCATTCTCAATGCCCTGAACAGCGGCCAATAATTGATCCGGAGACAAAGACGTAGAGATTGCCACCACTGCATTGAGAAAGTCATCCTGCTCGACTCCACCGACGGGCTTCGTGGCAAACACCGACGATCCGCGGCCCACGCTGATACCTGGATGAGCGGCCAGCCCCTTCACAGCGCCTTGAAGCGCCGCGAAGCGATCCCCCATGTTGGCACCGAGACTCAAAATCGCTCGATGTGTCCGAGTGCGCGTGACGCGAACGATGACATCAGTGAACGGGACTGAAATGGGCGCCTGCGGTTTGTGTACGGCTACGACAACGTGTTGAACTCGGTCGTACTCCAAACACATAGCCGCGATCGACCCCGCAAGTTTTTCAATCAGGTCAAACGCTTCGCCGGTAATTAGCCCGTAGGTTCGATCAGCAATCGTGCCGTAGTCGACGGTCATGTGCAGGTCGTCGCTCGCAGCAGCCGGTGCGAGGTCGAGATAAAGGTCGACGTCAACCGAGAAATCCTGCCCATCACGGCGCTCGTGGGCTAAGACTCCGTGAAAGCCGAATCCTGAAACACCACGCAACGCAATACAGTCAAGGCCATCATCCATGCCGCTTCCCTCGCTCATCTCACTCACTCGATCCGCTCCCTCGCCGCCAGGCCGCAGCCACGGCAATCGCGTCGCGGCTCCCCAGCACATCGTGCACGCGAACGCCCCAGACGCCCTGAGCAGCAGCCAGTGCCGTGATCGCGTCGGTGGCGTAATCACGAAACTGGGTCGGCCGCGGCACCCCGGAAGTATCGGCGAGCAGGGCACCCAGAAACCTCTTGCGTGAAGCTCCGATAAGCAGCGGATACCCACACTCCTGCAGAACGTTCAACTGCTGCAGGATTCGCCAATTGTGGTCTGCGTCCTTGGCAAAACCAATGCCGGGATCAAGCACCACACGCGACAGATCAACGCCCGCATTCTTAATTACTGCTAGTCGGTCGTCTAGTTCTTCGATTACGTCGGTCACGACGTCGTCATACTGGGCCAAAGAACCCATGACATCGCTCGGGCCACGCCAATGCATGGCTATGTAGGGCACCGACACCGCGGCCAGCCACGGCAGCATCTCTTGATCAGCCAAACCACCACTCACATCGTTGACGATGCACGCGCCCTCCGCCACCGCCAGTCGCGCCACGTCGGCTCGCATCGTGTCGATGCTCACCGGAACGCCTGCGGCCACGAGCCCGGCAATCACCGGAGCTATCCGGTTGACTTCTTCATCCGCGTCCACCCGCGTGGCGCCCGGTCGCGTGGACTCGCCACCCACATCCACGATGTCAGCGCCGGCCCGATGCAACCGAATTCCATGGGCCACCGCATGTGCTGGGTCTAGCCATAGCCCACCGTCGGCGAAAGAGTCCGGGGTGACGTTGAGGATGCCCAGGACCAACGTGCGGTCGAGTGCGGCAAGGACCGCAGGGAGTCCGTGTGGGTGGGGCATCTGACTCACCGAATGAGCAGTGTCATGGCCTCAGCGCGAGTAGCCGGATCAGCAAGGTGACCGCGAACGGTACTGGTGACGGTCTTGGCCCCGGGTTTGCGAACCCCGCGCATCGACATACACAGATGCTCACACTCAATCACCACAATGACTCCGCGCGGAGATAGAGCCTGCTCCAAAGCATCAGCGATCTGCGTCGTGAGCCGCTCTTGCACCTGCGGCCTCTTCGCGTATACATCCACCAGGCGAGCCAACTTCGACAGGCCCGTGATGCGGCCATCCGATGCGGGTATGTAGCCCACATGTGCGACGCCGTGGAAAGGCACCAGGTGGTGCTCGCAGGTGCTGTACACCTCAATATTGCGAACGAGGACCAGCTCGTCGTGGCCTTCGTCGAAGGTGGTCGTCAGCACATCTCGCGCCACCATGTGCAGGCCGGCGAAACTTTCGGCCAAGGCGCGGGCCACCCGAGCCGGCGTCTTGCGCAGCCCCTCGCGCTCAGGATCTTCACCTATTGCATACAGCAGTTCTCGGACCGCGTTCTCCGCGCGCTGGACGTCGAAGGCGGCAATGGCCGGTGGTTCGAGGCCGGCACGAATCGAATCAATATCTGTCTCGACATCGTCATTCATCGTGACCAGCCGATCCGTTCTGACCGATAGGGCCTGAGATAGACCGTGAGACGGGGCCTCGGTCATCCGGGTGACGCAGGGCCGAGCCGGTCCAGGCAGGGCGCGGCGTGCGCAGACGTAAGTCGGCAAACACCGCTTCAACCTGGGCCTTGTCGAGTGTCTCTTTTTCTAATAGTTCCAACACAAGCCGATCGAGGACATCGCGATTCGCAACCAAAATGTCGTAAGCCTCCTGGTGTGCTGTCTCGATCAAGGTTCGCACCTCTTCATCGATGGCAGCGGCTACATCCTCAGAGTAGTCGCGGGTGTGTCCCATATCGCGGCCCAGGAATACCTCCCCTTGTTCCTGGCCGTAACGGATTGCACCTAGGCGCTCGGTCATGCCGAACTGGGTCACCATCGCACGAGCGAGTGAGGTTGCCTTTTCAATATCGTTGGAGGCGCCGGTGGTGGGATCGTGGAAGATCAATTCCTCCGCGGCCCGACCGCCCAACATGTAGGCGAGTTGATTGAGCATCTCTGATCTGGTCGTGGAGTACTTCTCCTGATCGGGCAGCACCATCGTGTAACCCAGCGCCCGACCGCGCGGCATGATCGTGATCTTGTGCACGGGATCACTGCCAGGCAGTGCGGCAGCCACAAGGGCGTGACCGCCCTCGTGATACGCCGTGATTGCTTTCTCGTGATCGTCCATTACCCGCGTGCGTTTTTGTGGGCCAGCAATCACGCGATCAATGGCCTCATCAAGGGAGGCATTGTCAACGAGCAGCCCGCCGTTGCGCGCAGTCAACAGCGCCGCTTCGTTGAGCACATTCGCCAGATCCGCACCGGTAAAGCCAGGGGTTCGTCGCGCCACCGACATCAGATCGACGCCTTCCGCAAACGGTTTGCCATTGGCGTGCACCTGAAGGATCGCGAGCCGGCCATTGAGATCGGGGCGTTCCACCGCGATCTGACGGTCAAATCGCCCCGGTCTCAGCAGCGCCGGATCAAGGATGTCAGGGCGGTTGGTGGCGGCGATCAAAATGACTCCACTGGAGACATCGAAGCCATCCATTTCAACCAGCATTTGGTTCAGTGTTTGCTCACGCTCATCATGTCCACCGCCAAGACCCGCGCCACGGTGGCGGCCAACGGCATCGATTTCGTCGACGAAAATGATGGCCGGGGCGTTTACCTTGGCCTGCTCGAAAAGGTCGCGCACCCGACTTGCGCCCACGCCCACGAACATTTCAACGAAATCCGAACCGGAGATCGAAAAGAACGGCACCCCGGCTTCACCCGCCACCGCGCGGGCCAGCAGGGTCTTGCCCGTTCCTGGGGGTCCGTACAACAGCACCCCTTTGGGGATCTTTGCGCCTACGGCCTGGAACTTCGCCGGTTCAGACAAAAACTCCTTGATTTCCTGCAGTTCTTCGACGGCCTCGTCCGCCCCGGCTACATCGGCAAAGGTGGTTTGCGGCATGTCTTTGGATACGACCTTCGCCTTGGACTTACCGAAACTCATCAGGCGCGAGCCGCCACCTTGCATCTGCGTCATGAAGAAAAACAGCAACAGGATGATCAGGGCGAAGGGAAGAAGGGTGAACAGCAGGCTGACCAGAAGGTTGTCCTGTGGCACGACGATGTTGTAGCCATCGGGCAGTTGCCCACCGTCAACTTTTTCCTGCAGCAGGTTTTGTAGTTCAACTCCCTGGCCCGTAACGAATTGACTGCGCACCTCGCTGCCATTGCGCAAGGTGAGTTCGAGGACCTGGTCGCGGTCGATGATGGTGGCCTCGCGCACCTGATTTGTCTGGATGTCTGACACTGCCTGGCTGGTACTGATCTCAGCCGGGCCACCCAGGCTCGCCACGATGCTCGACCCAAGCAGGACGAGCAGGACAACCATGCCGATCCAGAAGATCGGCCCGCGAAAAAGCCGTTTGACATTCATCTCGGTTACGACGGTACACGCAGGGCATGCGTTCCGCGTGGGGTCACCTACCGACCGTAGACGGAGGGCTCCAGTACCCCTACTTCGCGCATGTTGCGGTAGTGCTCGGCATAGTCAAGCCCGTAGCCCACCACGAACTCGTTGGGGATATCGAAACCGACGTACTTGGGGTCAAGTTCAACCTGCACGGCGTCGGGCTTGCGCAGGAACGTGAAAACCTCGACAGAGGCGGGTCCTCGTGAGCGCAGGTTCTCAATCAGCCACGAAAGCGTGAGCCCCGTATCCAGGATGTCCTCAACAATCAACACGTCGCGACCATCAAGGTCAGTGTCGAGATCCTTCAAGATGCGCACAACCCCGGAGGACTTGGTGCCCGACCCGTAGGTAGAGATCGCCATCCAGTCCATCGTCACGTGTGATTCCAGGCATCTGATGAAGTCGGCCATCACCACCACTGCACCCTTGAGCACACCCACGAGCAGGATGTCCCGATCGGCGTAATCCTCATCGACCTGAGCGGCAACCTCAACGAGTCGGCGCTGGATCTGCTCTTCTGTTAACAAGACCGTGGCGATGTCTTTGCCAAAGTGGTCAGTCTTCACGTGTTTGCTCCCGAGGATCATCCGCTGACGACACCCGCAGCCTTCCACACGCACGCTGCGCCTTCACACCGCCGGGTAGATCTAGGGGGCCTTGCCCGTGCCAATCGCTGATTAAGGCCTCGACGGCTCGCACCTGATCAAAGGTCGTCGCAGGACCCGGGGAGCCGGCCGCGATCAGAGCTCGACGTAATAGACGAGTGCGAATGGCTCGGGGCAGATTAGTCAGCGCCTCAATGTCAAGAGTAATTGCAGCACAGGCTGTTTCACCCGTCAGGTCGAAATCTTCCTCGGTAAGCACGCATTGCGGCCATGCGGTCTTGGCGTAGTCATCAAGCGCATCGGCGTCATCACGCAGCAGTTCCGCGCTGCGCGCCAATCCAGTCACGACCCCGCTTCCCAGTGCTCGGGTCAGTTCGGGTAGGGCGTGAAGGCGTACCCGAGTGCGGGCAAATCTCGTATCCTGATTGTGCGGATCAGCCCAGACGTACACGTCATTCACGCTGGCATGCACGACCGAGCGAGGCAGATGCAGCAGCGGCCTTCGCCACAGTCCGTCGAACTCAGCCATCGCCCCCAGCGAGCGTGCACCCGATCCGCGAGCCAGCCGCAGCAGCACCGTTTCGGCCTGATCATCACGCGTGTGCGCGAGCGCCACCGCTGCTGCGTCGGTGCGCTGGGCGGCCTCCAGGAGGGCCGCGCGCCGTGCGTGACGAGCCGCAGCCTCCGGCCCGCCGTGGCCCGGACCCACGGCTACGGTCACCGGACACACCTCTACTGGATCAAGGCCCCATTCACGACAGGCAGCGGCAGCACGATCAGCCACCACGGCCGAACCTGCCTGAAGTTGATGATCGACGATCACCGCTCCCACTCGGCGATCCAGCCCGCTGGCCGCCCTGGCTAATGCGAGCGAATCTGGACCACCCGAGCAGGCAATGAGCACCAATCGCTCAGCGGGAATGTCGCGAAGGCCTCGCCGCACCGCTCGGCGCACCTGCTGCTGGGCGGAGTTGGGCTCGTTCACGGCTGCACTCGACGGACCCAGCGCCCCGGATCGGCGATCTCCTCAGATCGGGGCAGGGTTTCTGGGCTGGTCCACACGACGTTGAACCCGGCCATGCCCACCTGATCGATCACACCACGCACGAAGGCTGCCCCGTGGGTGTACTGGCGCAGTTTCGCATCAAGCCCCAGCACCTTGCGCAAGACGCCGTCGCGACCCTTTGGCTGAGCGCGACGTTGGTCAAAGCGCGATCGCATGGCCACCACCGAGGGGACCACACGCGGACCGACTTCATCCATCACGACATCAGCATGACCCTCCAGCAAAGACATCAACGCGGTCAGGTGGTCGAGTATTTCGCGTTGCTCAGGTGTGTGTGCCAGGTCAAGCAGCGAGGGTCGCGCTCCGGTGCGCACCGATTCGGAAAGTGTGCGCAGGATCCGCGAAAAGGCATGCCAGCCCGAGTCATCGGTCTTGCTCAGATAGGTATGCACCGAATCGGTGAAGTGCCCGCTGAGCCATGGCACCGCGGTGAACTGTAGCCGGTGAGTTTCCTCATGCAAGCACACCCACAGTCGAAAATCCTGCGGCCGCACATTCATCTCACGCTCTGCCGCAACAATATTGGGCGCCACAAGCAGTAATCGACCACCGTTGCCGTAATCGGTAGTGAACGCCTCGTACTGCCCAAGCACCTTTCCCGACAGCCACGCCAGGATTGTGCCCATCTGCAGTGCCGTAGCGCGAGATCCGGCTTCAGCTGCCAGCACGCTGGGTTGGCGTTCTTTCAGTTTGCGTGTGAGCGGCGCCATCGCGAACTGCAGCTGCGAGATGTTGGCGCGAATCCATGCTGGTCTGCCAACAACGACCGCATGATGTGAATCAACCGGAGCGATAAGACCGGTTAGCTCGGCAACGGGCTCGATCGCGGTGCGACTCGCCCGAGCGATATCGGCCACGATTCGTCGGGCCTCACGCAACGACACTTCCGGGCCAGCTGGAGCAAAACGGCGCCCAGTGGCCACGGCGAATTCCCAATCCACGACCTCGGCCACATGATGACCCTACGCGGCGTTGCACCCACACTGGGCAAGCACCGTGGCAGCACGATCCAAGACCTCACGTGAGATGGATACATCGCTGGCGCCATCGGAAATAAAGGAGAAAACCAGCAGCCGCCCATCGCGATCAACGACACTGCCAGCCAGAGCCGAGACACCAATCAGCGTGCCGGTCTTGGCCCGCACGACGCCCACACCGGCGTAGGTTGCCGAGGTGTAAAAACGATCCGCCAAGGTACCGGTGACCCCGGCTACCGGCAGGCCACCTGGGATTGGCCAGGCCCACCACGCCCCGGGGTTTCGCACCATCACCGAAAGCACCTGAGCAAAGACCCGAGCGGGCGCGGTGTTGTCCACGGATAGACCGCTGCTGTCGTAGAGGGTGAGATCCGAGGTTGAAATATCAATGTCTTGCAGGGCTGCGTCTACAGCCTGGGCGGCGGTCGCAAAACTACCCGTGCCAAAGCGAACGGCTCCCGCCAGATGACCGAGCGTCTCAGCCATAGCGTTCTTGGAATCGGTGAGCATGCGTTGCACCATTGCTGCAACGGGCACCGAGGTAGTCGAGGCAATCACCGGCGCAGCACCGACCGTACCTGCCTGCGGGGCACCCGGTTGCAGGCCACGATCGGTAAGTGCCTGCGCAAAGGCGAGCGCCGCGGTCAACGCCGGATCCGACACATAGGTAACCCCATCAGCCGCGAGCGAACCATCCACCTCGAGTGCTGACACCGGGGCCGTGACGCCTAATGCCGGGTAGTCCGCAGACCATCCTTGGGCGATCGTTGGCCCAGAAAATAACGATGCGTCGTATCTCAATTCGATCGCCGCGTTGGGCCCCGGTCCATCAACGGCTTCCACCACAGCATCGGCGAGCTCTGCCAGCGACGAACCCTCGCCTCCAGTACTGGCCAGCGTTGGGTCCCCGGCCCCGACCAGCGTAAGCGTCATCGACACAGGGTCGTAATGGACGTTCGTAGTAATGCGACCCAGGGGACCGACGGCATCAAGAACCGAGATCGCGGTGAGCAGCTTGACCGTGGATGCCGGTGTTCGGGGGCGCAGGCTGTCTCGCTCATACAAAACGGTGCCCGTGGCGGGGTCGAACACGACGGCACCTATCGAAGCGGCGACCGCCGGGTTTGCGAACTCGGAGTCCAGCAGACTCGCGAGTACCTCCGGGTTCGGTGCCGGGGTAGTTGGATCCGCCGTCGATGCCGGCACCAGCACCGGACCCGCGGGACCCTGTGGAGCGACCGATGTCTGGGCGATCCCGGCCGGAGCGATCAACGCACCCATTAAGGCCAATGCAGCCAACGCCAGCAACCACGAGCGGGGTCGTCGGCTAGTCTGCGTCAGATCACCGTCAGATGGGTAGACCATCGAAGGGGAGCGACGATTCACGTTGCTATCCACCTCCTCGGGGTCGGCCGCCTAGTTGTAGGGAAGACTAGGTCACCACCTAGTTCGAGGAGGCTCAGTGACACCCCTGGAATTCGATGTCACGATCGAAATCCCGACCGGCAGCCGAAATAAGTATGAGATGGATCACGAAAGTGGTCGCATCCGCCTCGATCGCATGCTTTTTACGGCCACCCGGTACCCCCATGACTACGGCTACATCGACGACACCCTCGGCCTCGATGGCGATCCCCTCGATGCGCTCGTGCTCGTGCAAGAGGCCACGTTTCCCGGGGTCGTCGTGCGCTGTCGAACCGTGGGCATGTTTCGCATGACTGATGAGGCCGGTGGTGACGACAAAGTGCTGTGCGTGCCCGTGGGCGACCCACGGTTGGAGCACGTGCGCGATATTTACCACGTCGCGGAATTCGATCGCCTTGAAATTCAGCACTTCTTCGAGGTGTACAAGGACCTAGAACCCGGCAAGTCCGTGGAGGGCGCGAACTGGGTTGGCCGTGAGGAGGCCGAGGAGGAAATCAAACGTTCCTGGGCTCGCAACAAGGAAACCCCACACCATTGATGACGTCTTCGGCAGCCGCACCCGGCTCCGGCGATGGCTGGGTCAAACTCGCTGATGGTCGCGTCTTCTGGGGCAGATTCGGGGCAGCCGGGGTTCTCTTGCGCCACCTCGACACCGAGGGTTCCCAGTGGTTTCTCCTGGCACGCAGGGCATCGTGGGTGCATCGCGGGAATGGCGAATGGTCGGTTCCTGGTGGTGCCATCGACTCCCATGAGGATCCCATCACCGCCGCTCTGCGCGAGTTTGACGAAGAAATCGGTACCGTGCCCACCGGTTTCAGACTCGTCGGCGTGATTGAAGATGCGGTGGCACCGGGGCACTGGAGTTATCACACTTGCTGCGCGGACGTGTCTGATCGACCCCATTACGACGCCACGCTGTCGCCGGAAAACGATGACGCGCAGTGGTGGCGCCGCGAGGACCTCGACACACTTCCGTTGTTTGCACCCTTTGCAGCACAACTACCACTGCTTCTTGAGTTGTTCGACAGCAACTAGCGCGCGCGACGTCTACTTGACCACACCAAGACCGCATAGGCCAACCAAAACGCGATACCAACACCGAGGTAGACCCAGCGCAAGAGTGTCCAGTCGCCAGGCAGAGTCAAGGTCAAAACCACCATTAATCCCCCGGCGATCAACATCACCACTGCACTGCCGAGCACGGGATGATCGGGTGCACGGCGCACGAGCCACATTTGACCGCTCAATCCCACGAGTGCGGCACCCAGCATCTGCAGGGTCCAGGTGGTGTCGACAACACCGGTCAAGCCCAGTTGCCCGGCCAGCAAGCCCGGGGCGATGATGAGGGCTATGCCCGAGGCGATGAACAGCAGCGCGCCTAGTGCCAACACGATGCGAATCAGACGCGCGGCCGTGGGTACGCCCGAAAGAGCCTGCAGGTCCTGCTCTGTCATGCCCTGACGCTACTGCGATGAGGTCACGAAGCGGTGGTGCAACGCGCAGCAACCTGCAACTGGGATTGAAAGGATTCGGTGAGGTAGTCCACGAGCAGCGCTCGATCAAGTGTGTCTGGGTTCCAGGCAAGGACGGTTTCTTCCATGCCAACTAGCCACCCGCGAACAACAAGTCGCACCAACGCGTCGTGACATTCATCGCCGGTCGACTCAAAACCGGCCACGGCCAGCCATCGAGGCACAAGCGCATCGCGAACCCGGGCCATGGCCTCCACCACACGCACATCACCGCCACCGGCACCGCGTACTAATGAGGTGTATCCGACGCGATTGCGCTCCACTAGTCGCACGAAACCATCGATGAGGCTGCGGATCCGCTCGTGCGGGGTGTCACCGTCCTTCACCCCGACCGGCTTAAGCATTTTCGCACCGGCCGCCTCGACGACCGCGGCATAAAAGTCACCCTTAGTCGGAAAATAATGGAAAAGCAGGCTGCGCGAAATACCAGCTTCCAGGGCCACCTCATCGAGGGCTAGCTCATGGATCGGCCGGCGCTGCAGCAGCGTCCAGCCGATCTCCACGAGTTGACGTCGTCGGTCGTCCCCACTCATGCGCAAGCGAGGGGTGACCGCCTCAGACGTAATGCCCACCAGACTCACTCAACGCCACGACCGACACCGGCGGCAAGAACCGGTCACCATAAACCTCGGCGAGCGCGCGGGCCCGGGCAACGAAGCCCGCCGGACCTGACACCGTGCCATCGGCGCTGACGTAGCCATTGACATATTGCAGGACACCACCGGTCCACGGCGGGAATCCGATGCCGAAGATCGAGCCGATATTAGCCTCGGGTACCGACCGCAGCACGCCCTCATCGAGGCACTTGATGCTCTCAATCGCCTCAGCAAACAGCATGCGCTCCTTCATGTCGTCAAACGGCATGTCGGTGTTATCGCCACCAAAGTGCTCAGGCAGGTCATCCCATAGGCCTAGGCGCTTGCCTTCGGCGTAGTCATAAAATCCCGCGCCGGCGGCCCGGCCACCGCGTTCGTATTCCAACACCATGGCGTCAATGGCCGGGAACGATGGATGCTCGACAAACTCTGCGCCAGCCTCTGCTGCTGCCGCGCGACCCTCTTCGCGAATGCGACGCCCCAACGTCAGACTCACCTCATCGAAGAGCGCGAGCGGCCCCGTGGGATAGCCCGCCTGCAGGCCCGCCTGCTCGATGGAAGGCGCGGGAACACCCTCGGCCAGCATCGCGACCGCCTCACCCATGAACGTGCCAATCACTCGCGAGGTGAAGAATCCACGCGAGTCATTGACCACGATTGGTGTCTTCTTGATTTGCGCGGCAAAGTCGAGAGCCTTGGCAATTGCCGCATCCGAGGTCTTTTCGCCGACCACAATCTCAAGCAGCGGCATTTTGTCGACCGGGGAAAAGAAGTGCAGGCCAATGAAATCCTCTTGCCGGCTAACGGCATTAGCTAGACCGGTGATCGGCAGTGTCGAGGTATTCGATCCGAGTAATGCATCCGCAGCAACGACAGGTTCGATCCTCCCGAATACTTCGGCCTTGAGTTCTTGACTTTCGAAGACGGCCTCAATGACGAGGTCTGCACCCTTGGCCTCATCGACAGAGTCGGCAGGGTGGATGCGCGAAAGCACCTCTACGCGCTGCTCATCGGTCATGCGACCGCGAGACACGGCCTTTTCGAGGAGGTTCTCCGAGTAGGCCTTGCCCTTCTCTGCCGCAGCCATTGTGGTGTCGACGAGGACAACCTCAATGTTGTTGCGAGCGCACACATATGCGATGCCCGCGCCCATCATGCCCGCACCCATGACTAGAGCCTTGGTTGCGGTGTAACGCGGGAACCCTTCGGGACGAGCACCACCCTTGGTGATGTGCTGCAGATCAAAGAAGAACGCCTGGGTCATGTTTTTGGCCGTCTGGCCGGTGGCCAGGCTGACGAAGTATCGGCCTTCGATCTTCTCGGCGTTTGCGAAATCAACCTGGGCGCCCTCGACGGCCGCCGACATGATGGCCAGCGGAGCCGGCATCGGTGCACCCTTAAGTTGCTTACGCAGATTGGCCGGGAACGCAGGCAACATCATGGCGAGTTTGGGCTGAGATGGCGTACCGCCCGGCATCTTGTAACCGGGGGCATCCCACTGTTGTACGGCCTCTGGGTTGGCCTTGATCCACGCGCGAGCCTGACTCATCATCGTGTCGGGATCGGCCACGACCTCATCCACCAAACCAACCTCGGCTGCCTTCGTCGGCTTCCGGCGTTGACCCTGCAGGAGCACTTCCATAAGTGCCTTTTGTAGACCGAACATGCGAATGGTGCGCACGACGCCACCAGCGCCGGGCAACAGGCCCAGCGTTACCTCCGGCAGACCGATTTCGCTACCGCGCGCATCTAGTGCGATTCGGTGATGACAGGCCAGGGCGATCTCTAGTCCACCGCCGAGTGCCGCACCGTTGATGGCGGCCACCACTGGCACCCCTGAGGTTTCCAAACGGCGCAGCGCACGCTTGATGCGCGCAGTTTCTGCCTCGAGGCGTTCAGCATCAGCCGGGGTGGCCTGCACGATCAGGTTGAGATCGGCACCGGCAAAGAACGTCTTCTTCGCGCTCGTGACAATGACGCCGCTGATTTCGTTCTTCTCAGCCTCAATCCGATCGAGGGTCTGTTCGAGCGAAGAAATGAACAGCTCGTTCATCGTGTTGGCCCCGGCATCGGGGTCATCCATCGTGAGCGTGACGACACCGTCAGCATCAGCATTCCAAGAAATCATGTTCGTCATTGTGTGTTCTATCTCCCTCAGACGCGTTCGATGATTGTGGCCAGGCCCATGCCGCCACCGATGCACAAAGTGATCAGGCCGTAACGGCCACCGGTGCGCTCCAACTCGTCGAGCACGGTGCCGGTGATCATGGTGCCTGTGGCGCCCAGCGGGTGACCCATCGCGATGGCGCCACCGTTGACGTTGACCTGCTCAATGTCCAGATCGAAATCCTTCATCCACTTCAGCACGACAGCAGCGAATGCCTCGTTGAGTTCCCAGACATCGATGTCGCTAGGTGAAAGCCCTGCTGCAGCAAGAACTTTATGAGTGGCCGGTGTCGGGCCCGTCAGCATGATGGTGGGATCGGCGCCGCTCACTGCGGTAGCAACAACGCGGGCCCGCGGTGTCATTCCTGCGATACGACCGGCTTCCTCGCTACCCACCAGCACGAGTGCAGCACCATCGACGATGCCCGAAGAGTTACCGGCTGTGTGCACGTGGTTGATCCGTTCGACCCAGTGGAACTTCTGTAGCGCGACGGCATCGAAACCACCCATGTCGCCCATAGCAGCAAACGACGGCGTGAGCTTGGACAGCGACTCCATGGTCGTATCCGGACGCATGTGTTCGTCGTGATCAAGAATGATGACGCCGTTTAAATCACGTACCGGAACTACGGATTTGGTGAAGTTGCCGCTGCTCCATGCGGCTGCAGCGCGCTCCTGGGAACGAACCGAGTAGGCGTCGACATCGTCGCGACTGAACCCCTCGATCGTGGCAATGAGGTCCGCGCTGATGCCCTGCGGCACGAAATAGGAGTCATAAGCCGTCTCAGGATCCATCGCCCACGGACCGCCATCGCTGCCGATGGGCACACGGCTGAGCGACTCAACACCACCTGCCACGACCAGAGAGTCCCAACCGGCACGCACCTTCTGGGCGGCCATGTTGATCGACTCAAGTCCGGATGCGCAAAAGCGGTTGATCTGAGTGCCCGCAACCGTGACCGGAAGACCCGCGGCGATAGCAGCGGTCTTGGCGATGTCGGCACCCTGATCACCGATGGGGGTGACGCACCCCAAGATCACATCGTCGATCTCACTGGGATCCAGGTCAGGATGTCGGGTCTGCATCTCGTGCAACAGGCCGGTCACCAAACTCACCGGCTTCACACCATGCAGTGAGCCATTGGCTTTGCCGCGACCTCGAGGGGTGCGGATCGCTTCGTAGATAAATGCCTCGTTCGCCATGGTGCAACTCCCCTTCGAAGAATCAGCGTGATCTGCCTGGCCTTATTGAGCAACTGTCAATAGCAACGGTACTCCTCAACGTGACGAACGACAAGGGGGTCATGGGCTACTGTCTGGCCCATGGCTCGTCAATCCTGGGGACAAAGCAAGCAGCTCACCACGAAGTCGTGGGCGATCGTGAAAGAAAATCGGTACCTACTGGCCTTCCCGATTCTGGGCTTCCTCGTCAGCCTCATTCCGCTCGCTGTTTTCTGGGTTCCCGCGGCATGGTTATTCGCCACGAACAACAACATCCCCGCCGTCGTGTTGATCATCGTCGGTATCTTCGCCAACCAGATTGTGATTGCGATAGCAAGCGGTGGACTCGTCGCCGCAACCGATAGCGAGTTGGCCGGTGGCCAGTCATCTGTGGGACACGGCATTGGCGTATCTATCACCCGGATATTTCCGCTCATCGCATGGGCGTTCATCCAAACGGTTGTGAACGTCATCGTGGGCCTGATACGGGGCAATGGCCAAGGCGGGGTCGGTGATGCGGTGCGCAATATTGCCGCCGCAGGCATTTTGGCCCTGTGGGGCCTCATCACCTTTTTTGTGGTTCCGTTCATCGTGTTGGAAAAGGTAGGCCCCATCACGGCCATTAAGGAGTCGTCAAAGTTGCTCAAAGCCCGATGGGGGCTTCAGATTTTTGGCGGCGTGCGCATCGGTGGACTCATCGGACTGACCGCTATCTTCCCCGCCATCATTTTGATTGTCGGCGGAATATTTCTGACCGCGAGTGACAATTGGGCGGTCGGAGTACCGCTGATCGTGGTGGGGGTCATTCTCTTGGTGATCGGCAGTCTGCTGCTGGCGACGTTGCGGGGAATATTCTCAGTCGTACTGTTCAGATATGCCAAAGACGATGCTGTAGAGGGTGGATTTACCGCCGAGGAACTCATCGGCGCGGTGCGCACGAAAGCGTGATTCGTATCGGCTTGCTGGGTGGTGAATGCACCGGCAAAACAACCTTGGCCGAAGACGTCGCACAATCACTCAATGGTCTCGTGGCACCAGAATACCTGCGCGACTTTGTGCGCGATTTCGGTCGACTGCCTCAGCTCGACGACCAAGAAGGCATCTTCCTCACCCAGCAGGTAACCGTTCACACGGTGTCGCGCGCAGCCGCCCACAGTCAAGTGCCGCTCGTGATCGCCGACCCCTTACCGCTGATGACCGCCGTGTACTCGCTGGTGTATTTCGACAGCAAGGAACTGATCACACCTGGGCTGTCCGATGCGGCTAGTTACGACCTGATCGTGTGCTGCACCCGCACTGATGAATGGACCCCCGATGGCCTCCAGCGCGATGGACTCATGCGACAAGAGCAAGCCCAGGCCGTCATTCACGACACCGTTGTGCCCCTGCTCACCGCTCGGGGGCATGCCGTGATCGTGGTGAGCGGAGACCGATCTGAGCGAACCGCAGCTGTTAACGCAGCCATCGGCGACCTCGATATCACATCGCACTAGCCGCAACGCATCATCGAAGGGCTGGTTATCTTGGCCGCTGTTGACCTGGATGCGTGGTCGCGGTCACGACGCACGACCTAGCGCATTCGCTGGCCAGCGACCCACACTCCTGTAGTTAGCGGCACACCAGGACGATACGCCAGATGGATGTGGTTAGCCGCCGCCAGCGACTGTAAATCGGCACGGGCACCAGGAGCAATGATCCCGATGTCATCGCGCTGCAGCGCAGCAGCGCCGCCAGCGGTCGACGCCCAGACTGCTTCTGCCGGCGTCATTCCCATGTCGCGAACGGCAAGGGCGATGGCAAACGGCAGCGACGTTGTGTATGAAGTTCCCGGATTGCAATCGCTGGCCAGTGCCACCGTCACACCGGCATCAAGCGCCCGTCGAATATTCGGATACGGGGCACGGGTGGAGAACTCAGCACCCGGTACGAAAGTGGCAATCGTGCGGGAACTGGCGAGGGCAGCAAGATCTTCGTCACTCAGGTAGGTGCAGTGATCCACACTCGCCGCTTTCAGTTCGACCCCGAGTTGCACCCCGGGACCTGGCTGAAGCTGATTGGCATGCAAACGCAGGCCAAGACCCCGCGCTGAACATGCGGTCAAAATATGTCGGGCCTGGTCGACATCGAAAGCGCCTCGATCACAAAAAACATCAGCCCATTTCGCGTACGGCAAAGATTGCTCCAGCATGTCCCCAATCACAAGCGATACATAGGCATCTGGGTTATGTGCAAACTCCTGCGGCACCACGTGAGCGCCTAAGAAAGTCGTTTCGCTAGTGATGGAACACGCTGCTTGCAGACTCCTACATTCATCGTGAACGGTCAATCCATAACCACTTTTGGCCTCGAGCGTGGTTGTACCTTGACCCAACGCTTCCTCGCGCAACTTTGCTGCCCGTTCCCGAAGCACCTCATCACTGGTCGCACGCGTGGCCGCAACGGTCGCACGAATACCGCCTGCCTCATAGGTATCTCCAGCCATCCGGGCGGCAAACTCCGATGATCGATCACCACCGAAAATTGGATGGGTGTGGCTGTCAACGAATCCTGGCAGGACGCAGCAGCCATCCATATCGTGGGTCGTATCAGCGTCCGGGCACTGGGTCGATGGACCGACCCAAGCAATGCGACCATCGACGCTCACCACCGCCGCATCGGTCACCGCGCCCAACGGCCCGGTGCCGTGCGAAGCGTCACAGGTAACGAGTTCACCAATATTTCGCCAAGCAACGACCGAGCTCATGACAGATCTCCCCACACTGTGGCTAACGCGGCGGACAATTCCGCCGTCACATCGATATCGACGTGACGACCGTCGCGTACCTTCTCCACACCGGTGACGTAGACAGTCTTGATGTCAGCACCACTGGCCGCGAACACCAGCCCTGACAATGATTCAGCAGACGCTCCAGCCAGACGTCGGGAGTGTGGGTCAATCTCAACAAGGTCAGCCGGACTCCCCACGGTGATTCCGTCGCGCGTACCGATACGAGCCAGGTCAGGTCCACTGAATGTTCCGCGTCGTCCGGTGGCAAGACGCTGATCCCATTCGATGCGCTGCATCTCCGCGAAAGGATCGATAATCGCCTGGGAATCACTACCCAAGGACAACCCACTCCCAGCATCGCGCAACAAACCGGCTGGACCAATACCGTCAGCCAGCTCCGCTTCGGTAGTCGGACACAGACACACATGAGAGCTGCTCAGCAACTGAATATCGACTGACGACAGGTGGGTCGCATGGACAGCGGTGAAGTCTGCATCTAATGCGCCGGCATCAGCAAATACTTGAGTAGGCGAGCGCCCATAAGCAGCAAAGCACTCCTCGTTTTCTCGGGGTTGCTCAGAAACGTGGGCGTGCAGGGGCACGTTGCGCTGCTGGGCAATAAAGGATGCGGATTCGATGTCAGTCGGAGTAACTGCTCGCACCGAATGCACGGCGAGCCCACGGCACACCGAGTCATGCTTCAGCGGGGCCGCGTTTCGCTCGATCCATCGATCAACATTTCCGTCACTGAACCGCATTTGAACACCTTCAGCGCCAACGCCCGGAGCCGAACCGAGGTAGAGAGTGTCCAAGAGGGTGAGGCCAATGCCGCTGTGAACCGCTGCTTGGGCAAGGGCATGGGACATTTCGTTTGGATCGGCATACGAAACCCCGCCGCGATCATGGTGAAGGTAGTGAAATTCACTGACCCGCGTGTATCCGCTTTCCACCATTTCGGCGTAGGTCGCTCGAGCAAGTGCAGCGTACGTCTCAGGTGTCAGTGCAGTGGCTAGCGCATACATCTGCTCGCGCCACTCCCAAAAAGATGCACTGCCTGAATGCGTGCGCCCGCGGATCCCGCGATGAAACGCGTGCGAATGATTATTGACAAATCCAGGAAGCACCCAGCCGGTCAGTCTGTGTGCATGAGCCGAAGGCTTGACCCCGGGCGTGATGGCCATAACGATGCCTGCATTGTCGATCTCGATAAGTACCTCAGCGCTGAGCCCCGCACCACCCAGCCACGCTTGGGCACACCAAATCTCCGTCATGGTCACATCTGTCATGTTCTCGTTAGGGACAGGTCGACGAGCACGCGCTCGAGCGCTTCAACTCCAGCGCGGCAATCGGACTCCTCCGCGCTCTCCTCTGGCGCATGCGACACACCCGTAGGATTGCGAACAAACAGCATGGCTGTCCGCACGCCCGCATCCGATAACACACCTGCGTCGTGTCCGGCACCGGTATCCATCAGCGGCGCTGATGCGAGGAGACCCGAAAGATGTCCGGCGAGGGGACGATCAAAGGTTTGTTCAGGGGTGCTTGATTCGGCAAGCAGAGATACTCCACACGACCGGGCGATGTCATCGACTAAAGCGGTGAGCGTTTGCTCATCCCCTGCCCGCGCATCAAGCCAGGCCGTCACAACAGCCGGTATCGCATTGATGGCGTTAGGCGTGATCTGGACCCGACCTATTGTCGCTCGGGCCGGCCGGTTTGGTGAGTCGATTCGTCCGGCTTGAACGTGGGCGGCGTCAATCAGGGCAGCCAGGGTCAACATCGGATCATCGCGATCCACCATGCGCGCGGTACCCGCGTGATCAGCTCGGCCCGTGATGTCGCAACGCCACCGGCCATGGGGCCAGATCCGAGTTCCCACACCCACCGCGTGTTCAGTGTCAATGAGTGCTCGACCCTGTTCCACGTGCAGTTCGACAAACGTGTTGATATCGGCCAGACGCGCCTGATCCGCACCGACAAGATGCGGATCGCGACCTTGGGCGTGCATCGCCTCGGCAAGAGTTATGCCGTCGTCATCTCGAAGTCCTAGTACCCGCGTCGGTTCCACTACCCCGGTCATCAATCGAGAACCAAGACATGCCAACCCAAAGCGCCCACCTTCTTCATCGGTGAAGCAAGCAAGTGCAATCGGCCGAACTGGCTGAACACCCCGGTCCTTCATCGAAGCGATGGCCGCAAAACCGCTTGCTACACCGAGTGGACCATCGAAAGCGCCACCACGCGGCACCGAATCAAGGTGAGAGCCCGTAACAATCGCATCACCATCAGCCGGGTTTCCCCACCACGCCCAACGATTGCCATTGCGATCGCATTCCACAGACAAACCCAACGAAGCTGCCGTGGCGTCGAACCATTCGGCTAGTTCCCGTTCGGTATCGGTGAGTGCGAATCGTCGGTATCCACCCGTTCGATCCTTACCGATACCAACGATCTGCTCGAGTAGATCGACCACGTCAAGCATCGACTACTCCTCACGCATGGGCACACGAACATCACGTTGTTCGGCGACCTCATCGGCACGGTCATACCCGGCATCACAATGCCGGATGATTCCCATCGCCGGGTCATTGGTTAAGACTCGGGCCAATTTCGCTGCAGCCAATGCGGATCCGTCGGCGACGCTCACCTGACCTGCATGCAGTGACCTGCCAATGCCCACGCCACCACCATGATGCAGCGATACCCAACTTGCACCTGATGCTGTGTTCACCAGGGCATTCAGTATCGGCCAATCGGCGATCGCATCGGACCCATCCGCCATGGCTTCTGTCTCACGGTAGGGAGAAGCCACGGAGCCGCAGTCCAGATGATCGCGACCGATCACAATCGGCGCCTTCAGTTCCCCGCTCGCCACCATTTCATTGAACAGCAGTCCCGCCTTGTCACGCTCTCCGTATCCCAGCCAGCAAATACGTGCAGGCAAGCCCTGAAACGCTACTCGCTCTCCGGCTAAACGGATCCAGCGATGAAGTTGCTCGTTGTCAGGAAACAAATCCATGATGGCCTGGTCGGTCTTAGCGATATCACTCGGATCACCACTGAGCGCCACCCAGCGGAACGGGCCCTTGCCTTCACAGAACAACGGGCGAATGTAGGCAGGAATGAAGCCCGGAAAGTCAAAGGCGCGACTATACCCACCCTGACGTGCTTCGTCTCGAATCGAATTTCCGTAATCGAACACCTCCGCACCGTTGTCCATGAAGCCGACCATCGCCTCGACGTGCTTGGCCATCGACTGGCGCGCGCGATCGGTGTACTCCTCCGGCTTCTTGGCCGAGTAGTCATCAGACTCAGACGCTTCAATATTTTCCGGCAAGTAACTGAGTGGGTCGTGGGCGCTGGTCTGATCGGTGACAATGTCAATCTCGACGCCTCTACGTAGAAGTTCCGGGAAGACCACTGCGGCATTGCCCACGACTCCGACGCTCAGTGCGCGACGCTCACGTTTTGCCGCCAAGCATCGTTTGACCGCGTCATCCAGGTCAGTGGCCACCTCATCGAGGTAGCGATCCTTCACCCGCTTACTCAAACGCGTGGGATCAACATCGATGATGAGGCACACTCCCTCGTTCATGGTCACTGCCAATGGCTGGGCGCCACCCATACCACCGCATCCGGCCGTCAGCGTGAGGGTGCCCGCAAGCGTGCCACCAAATCGCTTGGTCGCCACGGCAGCGAATGTTTCATAGGTTCCTTGCAGGATTCCTTGCGTACCAATATAAATCCACGATCCTGCGGTCATCTGCCCATACATGGTCAAGCCCAGTTGTTCCAGGCGTCGGAACTCAGGCCACGTAGACCAATCCCCGACCAGATTGGAATTCGCGATGAGCACACGTGGTGCCCATTCGTGGGTCTGCATGACCCCAACGGGTCGGCCGGACTGCACTAGCATCGTCTCGTCATCACGAAGCGACGTGAGGGTACGAGTCATGGCGTCGAAGGATGCCCAATCTCGAGCGGCTCTTCCGGTGCCGCCGTATACAACCAGACGATCCGGATGCTCGGCAACTTCGGGGTCAAGATTGTTGTGCAGCATGCGCAATGCGGCTTCGGTCTGCCACGAACCCGCGGTGCGTTTTGTGCCGCGAGCCGCATGTACTACGCGAGATCCCGTGAGTGTGTCGTGCACGGTGTCAGTCATGAAAATATCCCCTCACGTACATTGAGCGGTCCGGTCACGGCCTCAACGGCCGCCAAAACCGCGCCTGAGCGGACTAGGTCCGTGGCGATGGCAATCTCGGGAGCTAGGAATCGATCCGATCCAGGACCTGGTATCTGATGACGTAGAAGTGCCGTCACCGCATTCGTCGCATCTGCACTAGCAACAGGAGCGCGAATCTCCAGGGCACGAGCCGCAGTCATGACTTCGATGGCCACCACCGTCGCGAGACCATCAACGCTCTTACGCAATTTTCTCGCGGCACTCCAACCCATCGAGACGTGGTCTTCCTGCATGGCGCTGGAAGGAATGGAATCAACACTTGCCGGTGCAGCGAGGCGCTTGAGGTCATGAACTATTCCGGCCGCGGTGTATTGAGCAATCATGTGGCCTGAGTCAACGCCCGCATCATGAGCCAGAAACGGTGGCAAGCCGTGGCTGCGATGTTGGTCCAGCATTCGATCAGTGCGGCGTTCACTCATGCTGGCCACATCGGCGCAGGCGATAGCGAGGAAATCAAGGACGTAACCAACCGGGGCGCCATGGAAATTGCCGTTGCTGGCCACATCACCGTCGATGGTGACAACCGGGTTATCAATTGCTGATGCCAACTCCCAGGAAGCAACCCGCGCCGCGTGTTCCATGGTGTCGCGAGCGGCTCCGTGAACCTGCGGAGCACATCGCAACGAATAGGCATCTTGAACCCGCGTGTCATCGGGGCCCGAGTGACTAGCCACCATCGGACTACCTGACAACACCGCGCGCATAATTTCCGCACTGCGTATTTGACCCGGATGGGGCCGCATAGCGATCAGGCCAGCAGCGAGAACAGCGTCCGTGCCGAGCAGGGCCTCGATACTCATCGCCGCGGCAATGTCGGCCGAAGTCAGTAGCACCTCAAGATCAGCAAGGGCCAAGACCAGCATCCCCAACATGCCGTCCGTGCCGTTGATGAGAGCGAGTCCCTCCTTCTCAGCCAAGACCACCGGCTTCAATCCCGCCGCTGCCAATGCATCGGCAGCCGAGCACTGCTGACCGGAGCCATCTCGCACCGTGCCTTCACCCATGACAGCGAGAGCAATGTGTGCCAGCGGCGCGAGATCACCCGAGCAGCCCAAGGATCCATATTCGTGAATGATCGGAGTGATCCCGGCATTGAGCATCGCGGCGTACGCTTCGGCGGTGCTCGGACGCACACCGGTTCGACCCGTCGCCAAGGTGTGCAGTCGCAGCAGCATCGTTGCGCGGACAACCTCTCGCTCCACCTCGGGTCCTGCGCCAGCAGCGTGCGAACGAATGAGGGACCGCTGCAGTTGGGCGCGCTGCTCGGGGGCGATATGGACAGTGGCTAAAGCTCCGAAGCCGGTGGAGATTCCATACGCCGGTGTATCAGCAGTGGCCAACGCATCGATGATGGCTCGACTAGTAGCCATGTGTGCGACCGCGTCAGCCGCGAGTCTGACCTGCGCATCACCCCGCGCAACCGCCACAACCTCGGCCGGTAATAAAGGCTGGGGACTCAACTCCACCGATGTAGTCACCTGCACATCTTCAAGCCCTCGTGCGCGCGCGGGGTCTGTCCACGGGCCTATTGTGTCTGGGATACCAGACTGAAGGAGCACCGCGTGGGCAAAGTACCGGCCGCCAGTCACACGCTGGCGATCCTTCGCACCCTCGCCAGCCGAGGGGCGTGTTCGGCGAGCACCCTGGCAGCAGACCTCCAGCTGCCCCGAAGCACCGTGTACCACCTGCTCGCCACTCTGCGGGAGACAGGATTCGTGGTGCATCGAGAATCCGAACGCCGGTGGAGTCTGGGCCCCAGCGCCGTCGACGTGGGCCTGGCCGCACTTCGACAGGATCCCCGCGACATCGTTGTTCGACCACATTTGATTCGCCTCGCCGAACAGGTCAATGAAACCGTTCATCTCGGCGTTCTCCAGGGTGCGGAAGTGTTATATCTGATGAAAGAGTCCCGACCGGGAATAAGTGCCGCGCCCACCCTCATCACCGCTGTTGGAGTACGCCTGCCGGCCACAACGACCGCAAGTGGTCGCGCGATCCTGGCGCGGCTCCCGTTTGAACAGGTGCGGGCCCTCACCGCCACGCCCACAGCATTTGTCTCCCGCACCGAGCGCGGCCCCAGATCACTTTCGCAATTACGTTCAGTGCTCGATCGTGAGCGACGACAGGGGTACAGCGTGGAAATAGGCGAAATCATGCTCGATCACGCGTCGATCGCGGCACCAATACTTGATGTTCGCCAGCAACCAACAGCAGCAGTCAGTGTGACCGTGCGCTGCAGCGAAGCAGATTTTGCCGACCGCGTTGACGACCTATCAGCCGCCGTCATCGCCACTGCGGAACGAATCAACGCGGCGCGGTAATTTCCACGGGTTTGCTTCCTGCAGTGCCACCGGAAGCAGTGCATCGGGGATCGACTGCCACGCGACCGGGCGCAGGAAACGATCAATCGCGAATGAGCCCACGCTCGTCGTGTCGGGGCGCGTCGAAGCAGGGAACGGTCCACCGTGTTGCATGGCCCAGGTAACTGCAACTCCGGTCGGCCACTCGTTAAACAACACGCGACCGGCCAGGCTGGCAAGGCGATCAAGCAGCCTCGGCAGTTGTGGTTCATCACCTTGGGCTTGAACGCCGGCGGCCAATACACCCGGTAGCTCATCGAGAAGATGAGTTAACTGCTCGTCGGTGTCATACTCCACCAGCATTGCCATGGGCCCGAAGCATTCGTCAAGAAGAGCCGGGTGATCGCTCACGTGCGACGCCGATACTGACAGCAGAGTCGGGGTGACCTCGCGGGTGTCTGGATCTGTTTGTCCCACATGAATCACCTCCACCGCGTCGATGTTCATGCGCTCGGTGACTCCGGCCACAAAGGCCTTTTGGATCGCATCGGTCAACATCGACTGACCTGCGGCCTCGTCGAGTTGTGCCGCCAGTAAATCGTGCAACTCCTGATCACGCGGAACAATGAGTACACCGGGTTTCGTGCAAAACTGACCGGCGCCCAACGTAAATGAACCAATGAACCCCGTGGCGATCTCATCCCTTCGCTCGGCCAATGCCGCGGCCGTAACAATAATCGGATTGATACTGCCCAGTTCACCGAAAAACGGAACAGGCCGCGGTCGCTGTGCCGCGATGGCCGCAAGTGCGAGACCCCCCTGCTGACTACCTGTGAAAGCGACCGCATTGATTCGATCATCATTAACCAGATCGATCCCCGCCTGAACATCAGTGTCGATCATCGTGAGCATGCCGCTGGGCGCACCAGCTCCAGACAGCGCCTGCTGCGCCACAGCCATGACCGTTGCGCTCAATCGTGGATGCCCGGGGTTGGGCTTGACCACAACTGAACACCCTGCGGCAAGCGCCGAAGCAGTGTCATTACCCAAGACCGAGAACGCGAAAGGGAAATTACTTGCCGCGAAGACAGCCACGGGCCCCAGAGGTGTCTGCATGCGTCGCAGATCTGGTCGCGGCGGAGTTGTCGTCGGATCGGCAGGGTCAATGACAACACCCAGGTAGGAACCCTCGCGAATAGTCGCGGCCATCAGCCGCAACTGGCCGCTGGCTCGCCCGACCTCGCCGCTCAATCGCAACTGCGGAAGATGAGATTCGGTCATAGCAATGGGCACCAATTGGTCTCGCGCCTCATCGAGTGCATCGGCGAGCACCACCAGTAGGTCTGCCCGCTGACTTGGCGACATCCGTGCCAATACTGGCGCCGCCAACTGTGCTGCGGCACAGGCTTTCTCTACCGAAACTACCGGACTCATTAACTACTCCCTATGCCAGATTGATGTCGCCGGGATAACAGGGCGCTGACCACCGCGTCCTCCCAGCCCATGCCCATACTTTTGAACACGCGGGCGCCGGTGCGTGGTGCAGGCGAGCGCACAAGCTCAAGTAGATCTGCGTCAATATCTTGCCCGCTCATGAGGCCATCGGCGATCGGCAGCGCAATGTCACCGGCCTCTCGTAACGCCGCCTCGCGATTTTCGACAGCCACAAATGCTCGCGCGACAAGCGCCCCAGGCAACTCGCGAACATCTGGGGCATGCGCGCCGACTGCAACGGCTGCTAGGTCGTGGCCGGGGTCAGCGAAGAGAGGTTCCGTGGCCGTGGTGGCGCACACAACGATGTCGGCGCCGCGCAGGTGCGCATCAGCATCGCTAGAACGTACAAGGTCGATCTGCACGTGCGGGTGTCGTGCCCGCGCTTGAGTGAGCACGTCGGCTGCGCGCTCGGGTCGGCGGGCTACCACAATGGCACGGGTAATGGGCCACTCCGCGATGACCGCGTCGAGGTGAGCACTCCCCTGCGGTCCGCCGCCAAAAACCACCAGCGTTGACGAATTCGGATCCGCTAGCGCTCGTAGCGCCACGATGCTGATCGCCGTTGTGCGCATCACGGTAAGCGCAGCAGCGTCCATGATCACCGTGGGAGCAAGTGTCACCGGATCGAAAACAAGATGAACGCCCTTGATGCGTGGCGGTGGGCCATCGGCATCCGCCATGATCGTCACAATCTTTATGGTCGGAATTCCCGTTGTCCTGCTTGGCATAATGAGCATCTCGCCATTAGGTAGCTCCATGAATTCCCGCGGCGGATCCGCAAGTCCAGGCATCCCCGAGCGCAGCGCTGCTTCAAGTGCATCGGCGCATTCGGTGATCGTCGCACTAGCAAATGTGGCAGCAGCGTCAAGGTACTGGGGTATCACGCGCGGCCCTGCTTGGCTACTGCTCCGAGCGGAATCGGCACGCCGATCGGACGATTCGCCGCGGCCTTCTGCGAGGCAACCGACGTCGGGCCAGGACACAACCCCTCAACGGTGTAGGAGCACATTCGACCCTGACACCAGCCCATGCCAGCGCGAGTCAGCAACTTGATCGCACGCGCATCCGTGGCTCCGAGGTCATCTCGGGCCTCCAGCACGGTGGTAAGTGATACCTCCTCACACCGACACACCATGGTGTCACCGGTCTGTTCTGCTACCCATGCAGTAGGCGTGGGAAAAGAAAGCGCGAGTGCCTTTGCGAATCGGCGCAGATGGCCGCGTCGGCGATACAAACCCGTCATCACTTTGCTGTCGGGCTGCGTGCGCTGACCATCAGTTCGTAGCAGATGACACGCCTGAATACCGGCGATACGGCCCTCGACCGCAGCCAGGTCAACGCCACCGACGCCCGTTGTTTCACCAGCGGCCAGCACCCTGGGCACAGAAGTCATCTGATTGTCGTCAACGCACACAGCAAGACCACCGTCAGCCGATTGCACCGCTTCGCAATCCAATTGCATCAATAGGTCAAGCTGCGCGGTGAAGCCGAAGCCGAGCGTGACGCAATCAACTTCAAAAGTGCGAGCAGACCCCTCGATCGGTCGCCATTGCTCATCTACTCGATGCACAACTGCTGATGCCACCGCCGCATCATCTTCGGCGCCATGAATCTCGGTGACGCGATGACCGGTGAGATACGGAATGCGGTGCCGAGCCAGGATCGCCGCAAATTTAAGCGCCTCGCCTGATTTCATCAGTCCCGTCGGCATTAGTTGAGCGGCATGTCGAATCAACCGGCGAGGTTGATTTGCTTCAATCACGGCAGCGACCTCGCCACCAGCCTGCACGATCGCGGCGGTCACCGCAAGTAGAAATGGTCCGGTGCCCGTCACCAGCGTGCGTCGTCCTGGCAGTACTCCACTGCCCTTGATGAGCGACTGAGCACCACCACCGGCCATCACACCAGGCCGCTGCCACCCGGGGATAGCCAGTTGTCGATCGACGGCGCCGGTGGCAACAACAAGCACCCGCGTGGATACGGCATGAAGATCGTTGCGGTGGCGTTCATCGCCGCGCAGTCGCACCACTACTAGATCACCATCAAGATCGGCGGCATACGCCTGCCAACCCATGTACGTCGCGATGTTCGCCCATCGTTGCGCGTCAGTCGTTCCGGCCGGAAAGTAAGGTGGGTCTTTCACTCCACGCCGGTGATACTGGCCGCCCGGTCGCGCATTGGCGTCGATCACGACGACTCGATTACCGTCTGCTGCAGCCTCATAGGCGGCACTGAGCCCAGCTGCCCCGGCACCGATTACCAGCACGTCACACTCTGCTGCTAACTCAGTCATTAGTTGCACCACCCTGGGTGGTGATTGCATCTCCGGGTTCAACCGTCACCAGGCAGGCGCGCACATTGGGTTCACCATTGAGCATGACCAGGCAGTCGAAACACGCCCCAATGCCACAAAAGAGGCCGCGCGGCGCTTGACCGTGTCGAGTTGTTCGCCAGGCCCGGAGTCCGGTCGACATCATGGCGGCTGCGACGCTCATGCCCGGGCTCACCTGCACAGGGCGACCATCAATCACAACCGTGCAGAGCGGATCAGACATGGAGGGCTCCAAACCTTTCGGCGGCGAATGGTTGCAGGTCAATGGATGTTGTTTGGCCCATGACAGACTGGGCAATGACGTGTCCCGTTGCGGCAGCCAGGCCTACCCCCGCACCCTCGTGACCACAGGCATGAAGAAGCCCGGGCACCCGAGCATCCGGGCCGATGACGGGCATGTGGTCGGGACAATATGGTCGAAATCCACCATAGGTCCGCATCAAGGCCACTTTTTCCAGCACCGGAAATAACTGCAGGGCTTGAGCTGCCAGCGTCGACACAATGGACCAGTCACGCGTGCGATCAAAGCCGACCCGCTCGCGACTTGCGCCGATCAGGATCGTGCCACTTTCGGTGCCCTCTACAACAGCGGCGGTCTGCAGCGATGCTTCATCGCTTGCCACGTTGGCCACGTATTGAGCCGAATAGACCTTTCGGTGAACGGTGGTTGGTAAGGGCTCGGTCACCAGAATAAATCCTCGACGAGGCAGGATCGGCACTTCAACTCCGGCCATCGCTGCAATCTGACCGCCCCAGGTGCCAGCAGCATTGACCACAATCGGTGCCCACAGAGTTTCACGTGCTGTCTCCACGCCCGTCACTGCGCCACCGTCGCCTTGGCGAATACCGACGACATCGGTGTTGGTGTGCAGAGTAATTCGACCAACCCGTACACCACGGGCGATGAGGTGCGCTGCGGCCAGCATCGGCTGGGTTTGCATGTCTTGTGGGTAGTAAATGGCCCCGGCGACCTCAGGATTCAAATGTGGTTCGAGCGCCAGCAGATCACCGCCCGTGACCTCCGTGGCGATAACGCCGGAGTCACGCTGCTTGGCGGCAAACTGCTGGAGATGTTCGAAGGTGGAGGGGTCGTAGCCGACCGCGATGCCGCCCTTGGCTTCTAACTCACACGCCGACCCAATCACGTCAATGAGCTCTGTCCAAAGCCGTTGACTTAGTAAGGCCAGATCAAGTTCAGCTCCCGGTTCTTTATCGGACACCAGAATGTTTCCTTCACCGGCGCCAGTCGTGCCAGCTGCAACACTGCCGCGATCGACGACTCCCACACACAGGCCAGCCTCAGCCAAATAATGGGCGCAGCAGGCGCCGACTACCCCTGCACCAATCACAATGGCGTCGTAGTTCTGTCCGCTAGGCATGGTGACGCGCCCAACTTCCGCGCACATGGTCGAGGTGATGGTGCATAAGGTCTGCAGCCGCATCCGCATCCCCTCGCGCTACCGCCTCGAGCAGTTCGATGTGCTCCAGAGCAGATGGCACCAGGTTGCCCTCGGCTGCCAAGGCACCCAGGGCGTATAGGCGACTTTGAGTACGCAGAGAGTCAACGATGGTGACAAGCCGCTCATTACCTGCCGCTGAGAGCAATCGCAGATGGAACTCGCGATCCCCCTCCAAGTAGGACACAAGATCCGCATCCATTGCGGCCACACGCACCCGCTCAGCGATCTGGCGTAGTTCGTCGAGTTCACCGGCCGCGATCGTGCCGCTAATGCGTGCGACGACAGGTACCTCGAGGAGCCGACGTACCTCAGCCAGAGCGTCTAGATCACCGGCAGACATCTCAACCACGCGAAAGCCCTTGTTGGGGACCGCCGCCACAATCCCCTGCTGCACAAGATCAAGCATCGCCTCACGAACCGGAGTCGCGGATACCCCGAATTGTTCGGCCAACGTGGGCACCGAGTAGGTAATCCCGGGCATAAGCTCACCGGCGATGAGCGCCGAGCGCAACCGTGCTCCGACCTGTTGCCGGAGCGAAAGTCCGGCGCGGCTTTGGGTTCGCGTCAACTGTTTCACAAAACGAAGCCTTCAGGAAACGGGTCATCTGAGGCCAGAAACACCTGACTGGTGCCCATCACCCATGCTTGTCCGGTGATCGTCGGAATCACCGCGGCTATGCCAGCGACCTGCGCGTCATCGACGAGGCGGCCCGTGAATGCCCGCCCTAGAAATGATTCATTGCGAAACTCTTGCTGCAGCGGCAATTCACCGCGTGCATGCAGTTGCGCCATGCGCGCTGAAGTGCCAGTGCCGCAAGGTGATCGATCAAACCATCCCGGGTGAATCACCATCGCGTGACGTGATTCACGCGCGGTGGAGCCGGGGGCGAGCACCTGCACATGATGGCAACCTTGAATCTCCGACTGCTCGGGGTGTATCGGTGGTGTGCTCGCATTGATCGCTGCCATCAACGCGAGCCCGCGCTCCATGATGGCGGCGGCGTTGGCTTGATCAAACTTCACGCCCAGGGATTCAGAGGTAACTATGGCGTAGAAATTTCCGCCGTAGGCCATGTCGTAGTCGACAACGCCTATGCCGCCAACATCAACCTGCTGGTCTAGCGCATGTGAAAACGACGCCACGTTGCGCAGCGTGACTGACAGGGCTTGGCCATTTTTGACCTCGACCGTTGCCTCTACCAAACCTGCTGGAGTGTCAAGGGGAATGACGGTCACCGGCTCGGTCACGTCCACCATGCCGGTCTCCACCAGCGCGGTGGCGACCCCGATAGTGCCGTGCCCACACATGGGCAAGCATCCGGACACTTCAATGAAGATCACTCCCCACTGCGCATCTGATCTCGTAGAGGGTTGAAGAATCGCACCGCTCATCGCAGAATGTCCGCGCGGCTCGTTCATCAACAACCGCCGCAGATGATCAAGATGGTTCACGAAGTACTCGCGCTTGGCCATCATGGTGCTTCCGGGCACCTCGCCCACGCCGCCGACGACAACTCGCGTGGGCATGCCCTCGGTGTGAGTATCAATCGTGTGCAGCACCCGCTGTGCGCGCATGAGCTAGCGGTATCCCTTGGCAAGGGCGATCTCGGTGTCCTGTCGAACCCTGGCTGCTGATTCAGGTGATAACGGAAGCCGCGGGGGGCGGCACGCGCCACCGAAACGACCTGCCACATCCATCGACAGCTTGATGGCCTGCACGAACTGAGTCTTGGAATCCCAGCGCAATAGTGAATGTAGATCCTTGTAGATCGGCAAGGCTGTGGCTACGTCACCAGCCATCGCCGTGTCATACAACGCACGACAGGCCGTTGGCAATGCATTGGGGTAGCCGGCAATCCACCCTCTGGCACCCGCTAAAGCCAACTCCACGACCACATCGTCAGCACCGATGATCAAATCAAGCTCTGGGGCAAGTTCAGCCAATTCATAGGCTCGCCGGACATCGCCGCTGAATTCCTTAACCGCCACAATCAACCCCTCGGCGTGCAGTGTGGCGAGCATCTGAGGTGTGAGATCGACCTTGGTATCAAAAGGATTGTTGTAGGCAATAATCGGCAAGGACTCGCGAGCTACTTCGCGATAATGCTCGAGCACAATTCGATCATCAGCCCGGTAGGCGTTGGGTGGCAACAGCATCACCGCACTTGCACCCGCCTCGGCCGCCTGCACCGTCCAACGACGGGATTCCCCCGACCCATAGGCGGCAACACCTGCCACGACTGTTCCGTTCACCGCTGCAGCAGCCTTGACCGCAGTGTCGACCACCTGAGCGCGTTCGTCGTCGGTAAGCGTCTGGTACTCGCCCAGCGATCCATTCACGACAACGCCATCGCAACCGTGCGTACACAACCACGCTACGTGCTCGGCGAAACGCTCAAAGTCGACGGCATCATCAGCCGTAAACGGCAGTGCCGCAGCCGTCAAGATGCCGTGCCAGGGAGTGGGAGATGTCATGAGTAATATATTACACACCCGCGAGGCTCGCGCTGATCCATCCCCGGCAGCCATCCGTTCGGGGACTCACGCTCGACGAAACGCCCCGGGCGTGAGTCCCAGCACCGATCGAAATTGTCGCGTAAACGAGCTTTGGTCATAGAACCCGCAAGCGGCAGCAATCTCACCGGCGGTCGCATCAGTCGTCGTGAGTAGATGCACCGCATGTTCCACCCGCAGGCGCTGCAACAGACCACGCGGTGACAATCCGAGCGTGCGTCGACACAGTCGCTCCAGTTGCGAGGTCGACAGTCCCGCAACGTCAGCTAACTGCGCGACACGCCAGGGCGCACCGGGCTCTGCGCGCACCTGAGCCAACATCCGGGCTAGACCCGCGTGCGCCGCGTCCATCTGCGCCTTGAGATCAACCGACAGCACCAAGACTCCCACCGGCTCATCGGCATCGTCGGTGAACCGCGACTTCGAGGTCAGATACCACCCCAACTGTCCATCGCTGCCCACGATCAGCTCGAGGTGTCCGGCCAGCGCATCGCCGGTGCTAATGACATGTGCGTCCTGGGCGGCATAAGAGGCCGCCAGTTCAGCGGCAAAGAAATCATCAACGGTGCCGCCAACGATCTCGCGGGCGTCACGTCCCACCCGTTGAGCGAAACCCGAATTGACGTAGAGGTATCGACCCTCTCGATCCTTGGCCGAGGCCATGACCTGCGGTAATCCGTCGACCAGTTCGACGAATACCCGCAGGGCCGAGGGGCGATTTGGTATTTTTTCGACAGCCACGGCCCCACTGTGACACAAGACAGAAACGCGGACTTCCGGTTGGGTTCGGCTATGACGAGTACAACCGCCGCACCCGCGTCCGTTGATTCACTGGCCGCAGACACCACGGTCACCAACCGGGCGATCTCTCGAGCCACGCGCCTGCTCGATGGTGCTCTGGCACAAACGAGCAGGCGCGAGCGCCGCAGCGCCCAGCGTCTGGGTCGGCTGCTGGCTGATGAAGCAGGGCGCGATCTGTTGTTGGATCTCACCGACCAGGTTTTACGTATCCGTGATCGCCACCGTGCGGCCCGACGCCTGCATGATCTGGTTGCGGGTGGTGTTCCCGCATCGCTGGGATTCATTGACGGCCTCGGGTTGCGAATGCTCGGCCTCATAGCTCCCCTCATGCCGTGGGTGGCAGAGCGCGCAGTGGATTGGCGCGTGGGTGGAGAAACCAAGGGCGTCATCCTGCCGGCGGAGAATCGGCCCTTCAGCCGCTACGTGGCCCAACGCTCGGATGCAGGATTTCGACTCAACATCAATGTCTTGGGTGAGGCCATCCTTAGCGACGCGGAGGCCGATGCGCGCTTTGACATGGTAGCTGCACGACTTCGCCGACCAGACGTCAATTACGTATCGGTCAAGATTTCGGCCCTGTGCGCAAACCTAGATGTGTTGGCCTGGGACGACTCCCTTGACCGCATCACGAAACGACTAGCCGAGTTGTACCGAATCGCTGCCGCACATAATTCCTTTGTCAATCTCGACATGGAAGAACACCGCGATCTGGACATGTCGGTTGAGGCATTCATAAGCGTCCTTGATCAACCAGAGTTTCATCAACTACGTGCGGGCATTGTTCTCCAGGCATATATGCCTGACTCGCATGCAGCTCTCGACCGGTTGTGCCAGTGGGCGAATGCTCGTTACGCAAACGGTGGCGCCGGAATCAAGATTCGTCTCGTCAAGGGCGCCAATCTCGCGATGGAGCAAGTGGAAGCCGAGCAGCACGACTGGCCTCAGGCTCCCTACCACACCAAAGATGATGTTGATGCCTCCTATAAGTTGATGCTGCACAACGCTTTATCCTGGGGTACCCCAGGCGCCGTCAGCCTTGGTGTTGCTTCACATAATCTCTTTGACGTGGCCTGGGCGCTGACCTTGCGTGATGAATTGAATGCCGCTGATCGCCTCGAAATCGAAATGCTGGAGGGTATGGCCCCGGCACAGGCGCGCGTGGTCCGTGATGAGTGCAACTCACTGCTGCTGTACGCACCCGTGGTGGAAAAGCGGGATCGCGACGCCTCTATCGCATACCTTTCTCGTCGACTTGACGAGAATTCCGGACCGGAGAACTTCCTGCGAGCACTGTTTGATTTGACCCCTGATTCTCCTGCCTGGCAACGCGAAACCGATCGCTTCACACGGTCACTTAGGCGCATCCATGAAGTGCCGACAACGACGTTTCGAGTACAAGATCGCACCAGCGAGCACATTCAATTCCCCACCGATGGTTCCTTCGACAATGTGGCTGATACCGACTTCACCACGCCCGCTAATCGTGTGTGGGCGGCGAACATTCTTTCCTCAGCCAGGCCCGCAGACCCCGCGCCAGTCGACACCATCGCCGGAGTCGATGAAGTAATTGCTCGCGCTATCAGTGCTCAGCAACAGTGGGCGGCGAGCACCTGGCAGTCACGCCGCGATCTGCTCGCCGTGATGGCCGAAACTTTGGCTGCACACCGGGGCGACCTACTCACCGTGATGGCCACCACCACTGGCAAGACTCTTCGCGAGGGCGATCCGGAGGTGAGTGAGGGCATCGACTTCGTTACCTACGCCGGACACCTCACCGTCGCGCACGAGGCTCTAGCAGCCGGTGAGAATTCGGCACTCACCTGGCAACCCCATCCGGTCACCGTTGTTGCCGGGCCGTGGAACTTTCCGTTCGCTATCCCTGTCGCCGGACTCGTTCACGCCGTGGCTTCGGGAGGCGTGGCGATTTTGAAGCCCGCCCCGGAAGCACGCGCGGTGGGCGCTCTGATCGTGTCGTTAATGCAGCAGGCCTGCGTCCAGGCCGGTGTATCCACCGATCTCGTACAGCTGGCCTGCACACCGGACACGGAGGTCGGTGCGCACCTAATCACTCACGACGACGTATCCAAGGTGATTTTGACCGGCAGTTTCGCAACCGCCGAAATGTTTCATACCTGGAAGCCCACCCTGCGGCTCAATGCTGAGGCGAGCGGAAAGAACTCACTAATCATCACTGCCGCAGCAGATATGGACCAGGCGATCAAGGACCTCGTCAAGTCTGCTTTCGGCCATGCCGGGCAGAAGTGTTCGGCAGCGAGTTTGGCCATCGTGGAGGCATCCGTCTTTGATGACCCGAGTTTCGCATCCAGGTTGGCCGATGCCGCTCGGTCGCTGACCACGGGTGCTGCACTTGATCCGGCGACCATCGTCGGCCCGGTTATCGCCGAACCTAGCGGCGCCCTCGCCCAAGCACTAACGTCGCTGGGAGCAGAAGAGAGTTGGCTGGTTGCCCCGCGCGAGCTAGCCCCGCGTACCTGGACTCCGTCCGTGCGATGGAATACGCAGCCTGACTCGTGGTTCCACCTGACCGAGTGTTTTGGCCCGGTGCTGGGGATTATGCGTGCAGACAACCTCGACCACGCCATCGATCTGCAAAATGCCACGCAGTACGGACTCACCGGTGGGCTGCACAGCCTTGATCCCGGCGAGATCGACCTATGGCTGGACCGCGTGCAAGTGGGCAATGCCTATGTCAACCGGCACATCACCGGTGCGATCGTGCAGCGACAGCCCTTCGGTGGCTGGAAGCGCTCGAGCATTGGCGCGGGCGCTAAGCCCGGTGGCCCGGGCTACCTGCACAATTTCGGCACCTGGAACTGCGCAAGCGACGACGTCGATGCGGCAACACGATCCCTGCAGTCGGCCTGGGACAACCACTTCGGCATCGATCACGATCCAACCGGACTGCGATCTGAGCGCAATATTCTGCGGTATCACCCACTGGATGGCGTCGTCGTGGTGTGTGACGAGAACACCCCGGCCGGACACAAAGCAATCGCCTCTGCTGCCGCACGACTGTCAGGCACGCCGCTCATCTGGGCGGATGATGACCTTATCAACACACTGTCCACACTCAACGTTGAGCGACTTCGACTCCTGGCACCGGTCAGCGATGACGTACTCGCTGCCGCGCACGCGGCGGGCATTGCCGTGGATGATCACCCGATGTGTTCAGTTGGTGAAATCGAACTGGGGCACTGGGTGAAGGAGCAAGCCATTTCGATCACCCGCCACCGCCATGGGCGCTTGCTGAACTAGCCGCGCGTCTGATTGCGCCCGAGTTGATCGATCATGCGATCCACCTCGGTCAAGATCGCACCACCAAGCACGAGCGCACCGGTATCGTCCAAAGTCTTCAGGCTCGCAGCCGATCGCATGCGTTCTTCGGCCACGGCGTCAAGGGCACGCAGGACTCCGGTCGGCGGCTCGCCTCCCTCCCCAATCAACGTTGACATTGCTGAGGCGTGCACTTCCAGGGCAGCCCCGGTGGAGGTGAGCATCGCTCCCAGACCATCAGGCACTGCGACATCACCGCGGGCAGTGGCATCGAACAGGCCACGAGCGATGTCGTTGACCTGGGCAGTGGTTTGCGAGATGACGGTGAACTGATCACGAATCGCCTGGCCACGAGTTGGCCGGGAGCGCGCAGCGTTAGCCATCATCGGGCTGCCCATGGCCAGATCGTCGAGGGTTTCCCCCATCTTGCGGACTTCGACCGCAAGACTCCTGCTGGCGGTGAGCCACTCGGCGGCCTGCCTTCGCGTGCAGCCATCAGAAGTATCTCGCCCAATCTGCACCAGCAAAGCCCCCAGGCGATAACTGATATCTGATAACTGCTCTGTCACGCGCTCCTGTGGCCGCTCTGGATGAGCGATGAATGAAAATACGACTCCTACCACCACACCGATCAAAGTGGCAAAAATGCGCTGCACCACAACATCATTGGTGATGCCCTCGCCCAGCACGTAAACGAACAGAGCCATAGCGGGTACCTGCAGCGAGCCATCAGAACCCAACCGCATGACGCGACCGATGACCAATGACACGGCAACAAGAACACCGGCCGTCCACACGTGCAAACCCCACACCTGGTAGAGCGCGAAGGCAGCGATCATGGCAGCGGCGGTGGCGGCCACCAGAGAAACTCCGGTACGTAAGGAACGATTGAGGGATAACGCCACCGTCAACACCGAAGCGACGGCTGCGGGCACCGGGGCGGCAATTCCGACCACGGAGGCAGCGGCCCATGCAACTGCGGCGGCCACCGAGGTGACCATGATCCACCAGGCGGTGACCCAGGTGCGCGCGAGGCCGCGAGCTGAACGCCCGGCCAGGCTCGTTGGACGGAATCGCCCAGCCACATGGTCGAGGCGAGCCTGGATCGCACGCGAGAAGGTGCGAAGTAACTGTCCGGGAGTACGCGGCGAGACGCGGTGACCCGCGCTGGACGCGGCGGTACTGCTCATAACGGGGCCTCCAGGGGCATCACCAAAGTGTCGCATTAATGTCTCAAAAGTGTCTCATTTCCCTGGCAGGCTTACTCCGGCGGGGCCTGACCCAGCACACCCGAACGTCGAGCCGCCAGCACGGCGTCGTGCCGTGAGTGCACGTGGAGTTGGCGATACACATGCAAGGCGTCGGCACGTACCGTCGCGGCGCTGTAGCCCAGTCGGGTCGCAATTTGGGAGTTGGTGCAGCCCTCGGCCATTAGTTCGAGCATCTGCACCTGACGCGTGGTCAGGCGCGGGTTCAGCACAGGTTCGTCGGGCACCCCTCGGATCGGTGAATACTGGCGTAGGTGCCAGCCCAATAATTCGGTAATCGATGACCACACCAAGGCATCGGGGTCGAGTCCACCAGGGGCGGAAAAACTTATCGCCAACGCACCAACGGTCAGTCCGCGGTCTCGCACGGGCAAAACCATGGTGATCACACCGGCCGAGGTCATGCCATGCAGACCCGGGTATCGCTCCCCCAAATCTCGATGGCTGTCAAAGATCAGGGGTTTGCCGGTACGCACAGCATCAGTGAGCGGATTGTGGGTCCATATCGAAACCCGTGCCGTTGCACTGAGGTCATCGCTTGCATACCCATAACTACCGACGACGATCAACTGGCCGTTCATGTCCATATGCGCCAGCACCGCCCCACGGGCGGACGCCTCGAAGAGAACCTCAAGCACGAGGCTGCGCATCAGCATCATGGAATCGGCAGCATCAGAGATCACGCCGATCATGCGCTGCAGTGCTCGAAGGTCGTTGATGGCAGCGACTTCCTCATCTGCTCGTGCGGGTCAGGTTCACATCCAGGTGAGGATCACCGATGTGAACCGCGCGCAACCACACGCAAGGGTGAATCTGTGGACTACAGGAGTCTGGAACATCTGTTCGCGGTCCTGAGCCCGGATAGTCGGGTTATAGCCATTGCTAAGCCGGCTATTTTCTATCACCAGCGCTGCCAGCTCTAGTCAGCCGGCTCACTCAAGAGCACACGACCTGAATTGGCATCTACGTAGACCTCTGAACTACCGCCGGAGCCCCGCACGATGACCGACCACACGACGATGCCGTCTTCCCGATCAAGATCGAATGCGGTGACGCGACCACCTGTCTGAGCCGCGAGGGCTGCCGTGATGCCCTCCTGGGCGGTCAGTGCAGGCAGGGTGCCGCGAGCGAGGTCAGACAATCGCTCGGGCTGCTCACGCAGTATCTCGCCCGTCACTGCATCAACGTAGACCTCAATACCTTCGATGTTTGGGTCGCGGACCTCAATCGACCAGGCAGAGCGACCTGCCTCATCGGTGAGGTCACCCTCAACAGCAACCCCTGCCACGGAAGCCAAGGCCACCTCTATGGCAGCGGTCACATCCAGCTGAGCATCGGTAGTTATCGGCGTGGACGTTGGCTCGGACGTCGCAGTTGCCGTGACGGTCTGCGTGATGACGGTGTCGCTCGTGCCCGAACACGCCACCAACATAAGTCCGGCAAGCCCCACCAAGGCCGTGATGCTCAATGTGCTTTTCATACATTTCTGTCTACCCCGACCCGCGCCTTCGGGGCAAGCCACGGCACACGAACGCCGGGCAAGGTTTCCCTCACCCGGCGTTCGTGTGTACGTGTGATCAGGACAGGTCGAATCGATCCAGTTCCATGACCTTGACCCAAGCCGCCACGAAATCTCGTACAAACTTCTCGTCGCTGTCTGAACTGCCGTACGCCTCAGCCACGGCACGCAGTTGGGCATTTGACCCGAAGAGCAGATCTACCCGACTAGCGGTCCACACCTGTGCACCGGTGCTGCGGCTGCGTCCGATGAAGGACTCCTCGTCACCGTCGACCGGCTCCCACACGACACCCATGTCCAGCAAATTGGTGAAGTAATCGTTGGTGAGCGCCTCGGGCGTGGAGGTGAATACACCCATCGAAGTCTGCGGCACATTGGTATTGAGCATCCGCATGCCGCCGACAAGCACCGTCATCTCAGGCACAGTCAGTGTCAGGAGGTTTGCGCGGTCAACGAGCATGTGCTCGGAGGCCACCACATGACCCTTGCCCAGATAGTTGCGGAACCCGTCAGCGGTGGGCTCTAGGTTCGCGAACGACTCGATGTCAGTCTGCTCTTGGGTGGCGTCAGTGCGACCGGGCGTGAACGGCACCGTGATGGTGTGGCCGGCATTGGCCGCAGCCTTTTCCACACCCGCTGCACCGGCCAGAACGATCAGGTCAGCAAGTGAAATCTGCTTGGCACCTGAGTTGGCGTTGAAGTCCTGCTGCACGCCCTCGAGCGTGGACAGGATTTGAGCCAGCTCATCTGGATTGTTCACCGCCCACCCTCGTTGTGGCTCGAGGCGAATGCGCGCTCCGTTGGCACCGCCACGCTTATCTGAGCCACGGAAGGTTGATGCTGAGGCCCATGCGGTCGAGACGAGTTGACCGACGCTTAGGCCGGTGGCGAGCACCTTGGCCTTGAGGGCGGCAACATCGGCGTCATCCACCAGGGGATGCGACACAGCAGGCACCGGGTCTTGCCAGATCAGCACTTCGCTGGGCACCTCTGCACCCAGGTAGCGTTGAATCGGGCCCATGTCGCGGTGGGTCAACTTAAACCAGGCGCGAGCGAAAGCATCGGCGAAGTCGGCCGGGTTTTCCATGAACCGGCGCGAGATGGGCTCATAGATCGGATCCATCCGCAACGCGAGGTCGGTGGTGAGCATGACCGGGGCGTGCGTCTTGCTCGCATCGTGCGGGTCAGGAACAGTTGTTTTGGCCGCAGCGTCCGTGGGAATCCACTGGTGGGCACCGGCTGGGCTCTTGGTCAATTCCCACTCGTACTTGAACAGAGTTTCGAAGTAGCCGTTGTCCCAGGTGATGGGCGTTGGCGTCCAGGCACCTTCAAGGCCGGAGGTAATGGTGTCGTTGCCATTACCGGTGCCAAAGGAGTTTTTCCAACCTAGCCCCTGCTCCTGCAAGGGTGCGGCCTCCGGCTCAGGCCCCATGTGGCCTTCGGGGTTGGCAGCACCATGGGTCTTACCAAACGTGTGGCCACCAGCGATCAGCGCAACTGTTTCTTCATCGTTCATGGCCATCCGGGCGAAGGTTTCGCGGATATCGCGGGCCGAGGCGAGCGGGTCGGGTACACCATTGGGGCCCTCGGGGTTGACGTAGATGAGGCCCATCTGCACTGCAGCCAATGGGTTTTCCAGCACGCGGTCGCCGCTGTAGCGCTCATCAGCCAACCACGCTGCCTCTGGGCCCCAGTAGGTTTCATCCGGCTCCCACCCATCAGCGCGACCACCGGCAAAACCAAAGGTCGTGAAACCCATGTTCTCCATCGCTACGTTGCCAGCGAGCACCATGAGATCGGCCCATGAAAGCTTCTTTCCGTACTTCTGCTTGATCGGCCACAGGAGACGACGGGCCTTATCAAGGTTGGTGTTGTCAGGCCAACTGTTCAACGGTGCGAAGCGCTGCATGCCCGCACCGGCGCCACCACGGCCATCACTGGTGCGATACGTGCCGGCACTATGCCAGGCCATACGTACGAAGAACGGGCCGTAGTTGCCGTAGTCGGCCGGCCACCATTCCTGCGAGTCGGTCATCAATGCGGCCAGGTCGCTCTTCACCGCTGGCAGATCGAGGGATTCAAACTCCTCGGCATAGTCAAAAGACTTGCCCATCGGGTCGACGGCGGGCGGGTCGAGGGCCAGAATGCGCAGGTTGATCTGATTGGGCCACCAGTCGCGGTTGTACGTGCCCTCTGCGGGGGTGCGGTGTAGTGAGCCGGTGACCGGGCACTTGCTGTCGTTGGACATGTATGTCTCCTGTAATTACCGGGTGATGTGGTGGGTGTGGCACTCGGGGCATCGCCCCCAGTAGGCAACCTCGGCTTCATCAATGACGAATCCTTGGTCATTTCGGGCAGTCAAGCAGGGAGTGTCGCCGACCGCGCAGTCAACGTCGACAACGCAGCCGCAATCGCGGCAAATGAGATGGTGATGGTTATCGCCAACGCGATCTTCGAATAACGCGGGCGAACCCTCAGGCTGAATGCGCCGCAGGAGCCCGACTTGAACGAGCACATGGAGTGCGTCATAAACCGATTGCTTCGAAATGGATCCGATCTCGGCCCGTGAGGCCTCGGCAACTTCGTCCGCCGTGATATGCGGCTTGTGTGAAACGGCCTGCATGACCGCCAGCCGTTGAGCGGTTATGTGGTGGCCGTGTTCGCGCAGCATGTCGACCCAACGATCGGTGTCGGTGCGCACATGAACCATGACCCCACCGTATCGAGAGTTTTGGACTCAGTCAAAGTTTACCAATGTTCGCCTATGAGGCCGCTACAGTTCGGCGTAGCGGTGCAGCGAGGAAGCACCCAGACGTATCTGAGGAGGACACCATCATGAGTGAAGAGAACCCCGTCGTCGTGCAACCGGCCAAGCCGACCGTGACCGCCAGCGGCGAACCGATCAGCCCTAAGTCCCGCGCTGTGGCGGCGATCTTGGCCTGGTTCCTCGGCATCTTTGGTATTCACCGGTTTTATGTCGGCAAGAACGGTACGGGCATCTTGATGATCGTGACGCTCGGCGGTATCGGCATCTGGACGCTGATCGACTTCGTCATGATCGTGGTCGGCTCGTTCCGAGATAAGGAAAACCGCGTTCTCGCCAACTGGTGATCCCGCGAAAAAGAATCGGGCGAAGATTTCAAGGTGACTGGGGTTTGGCGCGGCGAGTCGCTATCGGCACCATGACGAGCATGGCCGCCCCCACCAACACCCACGAAATCACGCCCACTGATTCTTGATCGGCGAGCAGCGCGTCGGTAATGATGCGGATGCCGAAAATGCCCACGATCCAGGCTCCGGTGATGATGATCCCCGGCCCGGCGAACCAGTCGCTCATCCATTGGCGCGCCTCCCGCTTCACGCCCGTACGCTGCTGCTGAACCACCGCGCGCACGACCATGACCAAGACCGGCCACACCAAAATGGCGATCGACCCGAAGATGGCGATGAATCCCTGCATACGTACACAATGCCGATAGTTGGGCAAAGGCGCATGCGCGACCCCGGCATTACCGAGCGCAAGCCGAGGGATCCCCTCCAATATCGGACAAAAAGCTCCAAAGCGGCGGGTCGTCGTCACTGCCGCCGGCGGCGCGAGGGCGGTGGGCGGCGCGATCCGTGGCGTTCCAACAACTCCCTCGTGGATCCATCACCTCGAATCCGCTGACGAACTGCCCCGATTCGGCGTTTGGCCTGAGAGACCGCCGCTGAGTGATCAACAATCGGGTCGGGGTACTCGTCTCGTTTTTCGGGTGCCACTAGCCACGGTGTAGCCAGCAGATCAAGGGGAACGTCGCGCAATTCCGGGACCCACCGACGCACGAACACACCGGTCGGGTCATGATCAAGTTGTTGCTTCACCGGGTCGTACACCCGTAGGGCGTTCATCCCGGTCACACCGGACTGCATTTGAATCTGCGGCCAGTGGATGCCGGGGTCGTAGTCGGCAAACCAGCGCGCCAAAATGCCGCCGGTTGTCTGCCAGGGCAGCCACAGGTCGTACGAAGCAAATGATGTGAGCATTGAACGCATGCGAAAGGTGGTCCAACCTGTTGATGCCAATGATCGAGCAACTGCATCAACCATCGGGTAACCAGTTCGCCCATGCGTCAACGCGTGAAGTGCGTCGTCATTAGGAGTATCCGGTCGAAGGCCATCGAACGCCGGATGCAGCGAGCGTTGTTCGATAAAGGGAGCATCCTCGAGTTTCTGGGTGAAGTGATCTCGCCATGCGAGACGTTCGGCGAAGGCAAACATGGACTTGCGTGGTGCGGCCGGTTCCCCCGCACGCACCTCCGCACGCTTGTGCACCTCTCGTGCGCTTAACGTGCCCAGTGCCAAATGAACCGATAGGCGCGAGCAGCCGTTCCAGCCACTAACCGGGCTAGATAGATTCCGCTCATAGCCCACCGATCGCTCGGTCAGCCACGAACGCATGACCTGGCGCCCAGAGACTTCACCGCCTGGCTGGCGATCCACCATCGTCTCGACCACAACACCGAGCTCGGCGAGGTCGGGAATCGGACCTGGATCAACTCCGCTTGATCGAATCGCCGTCGGCACCGGTACGAGTGGCAGGGAAAACTGCTGCATCCGCTGCTTGCTCCAACGATCACGCGATGCAAGACCGCGCACCGCACCACTTTGCCGATGTTCGAGGTACTGCACGCTGCGCTGTCGACACCATTGCGCCACATCTTCGTCGCGCTGCCAGGTGGTCAGCACGCCGAACTCCTCGTGTGAATGGACTGTCGCGAAGGGATGAGCGCGATGTAGTTCGTCAAACACGTCAGTGACCTCGCCCACACGCACGATCAGCGGTGCACCGGCGGCGGCTAGAGACTCGCGCAGATCGCGCAGACTCTCACGAACAAGTTGCACGTGACGCCCGGCGGTATGTGGGTGAGTGAGAAGGCTGGGTTCAAAAATGTAGATGGGCAACACGGGCCCGCCGGTGTCGACGGCGGCACCTAACGCGACGTTGTCATGAATGCGAAGATCGCGCTTGAACCACACCACCTGCACATCGCGACGACCCACGCCCTGAGCCTATGGACACGAGAGAGTTCTCGCCTGCTCTAGCTATGTGCGTCGTGGTGGTGGGTGGGTGGTCCAGTGTTTGTGGTGGAAGCGTTGGTGGAAGGTGAGTTGGGTGTTGGCGTCACCGTGCATGGTCCAGTCGCCGTGGTGGATGAGCCGGTGATGGTAGTAACACAGGCCAGCGAGGTTGATCATCGTGGTGTGGCCACCGTGTGAGGCGTAAATAATGTGATGGACCTCATCGATGCGTTGCGCGCAGTGGGGGAACCGGCAGTGGGTGTCGCGTGAGATGACGGCTTTACGGATGTGGGCTGGCACGGCACGGACATTTTGCAGCGTGGCGATGATCTGTCCCTCAGCGTTGATCATCAGTGGGCTGATCACCCCATCACAGGCCAGACGTTGAGCACTGGCCGCGGTGACGGCGGCATGGGGGACCCCGAACCGTTCTAGGACACCCATCGCGTGGTGTTGGGAATCAGCGAGCAAGGAATCCAACGCGATAGTGACCGACAGTACGGGCCGGGCACCATTGACCTGGGGTAACACGTAACTGCCAGCCTCATCGCGGGCAGCTACCGCGGCGGTGACTAGGCGCTGCAAAGCATCAACATTGCGTTGACTCACCGCCACCCACGCCTCCCCCTCACATTCAAGTGCAGGTGCAGATGCAGGTGCGGGTGCGGGGGTGGTGGCATCGGGGGTGGTGGTCACATCGCGGCGGGCAGCCTCTAGGGCGTTGACAAACAGTGCCCCGACCTCAGGGGGCAACAGCCCATCGACTCGTACCGCACCATGCAGGGTGGTCGAGGCACGCAGGTAGTAGTCGTGACGGCGGTCATGGCCATCAGCATCGACCGCATCCGGGTCCACCCGATGACACAACGCGAGCAGGTCACGTTCGAACCGGTGAGGATCAGCGACCCGCGCCAGTTCCACAATATGTTCCTCCGCCTGGGTCAACATGATCCCCAACCGGGGAAACCTTTGATGGGCTTTGGCTAACACCTGCAGATGCCCCGCCGAGACCACACCATCGCCAAACGCGGCCCCCATCACCCGATACTTTCGCTGCATGATCCCCAACCGGGTCATGCGGGCGACCCCACCACGGGAATCATTCACCCGACCAGTGATCCATGCCTGACCTGACCGGGCCCCATCCACACCCCACGCACCCTACACACAAAACCGGTCAGCCAACCGGGCCTGCGTGGCCTCGAGTTGTCTGAGCTGGGCCCCCAACGCCACCACCACCTCACCCACACCAGCACCGGGCAGATCAGCGGCATCAATATTGGCGAGCACCTCAAGGCCCTGGGCCACCATGGCGACCCCATCAGCAACACTAAAGGCACATCCCCCGTTATCGAACATGTGTACGAGTATACGTCAAGCCACCGACAACGACAACCCCCGACACCCACTAAAAATGTTGCAGCACAATAACTTTATCCACAGGAGAAAAGTGTCCCTAGGCAATCTGTCTAGTAACCAACGACTTGAAGACACCGTCTATAGCCATGAGTTCATCGAATGTGCCCGACTCCACAGCGACTCCAGCATCGAGCACGACGATGAGATCAGCAGAACGGATAGTCGAGAGTCGATGCGCCACGATTACGCGTGTTGCGTTGAGCTCGGTCATGGCGTTGGTGACTTCTAGTTGACTTGCATTGTCCAGCGCACTGGTCGCTTCATCAAGAATGAGAATCGCCGGTTGCCGGACAAGGGCACGAGCCAACAGGATTCGTTGAGCCTGTCCGCCTGACACGTTGCTCGGGTCAACAATTGTTTGCATCTTCATGGGCATTGCACGAATATCGTCTGCCAGCGCAGCTTTCTCGGCCGCCGCCCACGCTTTGTCCTCATCGGTTGAAGTCGCGCCCAGGATATTACGAATGATCGTGCCGCGAGTGATCGCGCCGTCTTGAACCACCACCCCCATTTGGGCACGCACAAGGGTCGGATCCAGGCTTCGCAGGTCGCGTCCATCAAACAACACCTGGCCCTGTTCAGGCGTGTCAAAACCAAGGAGCAGTCGCGTAATGGTCGACTTACCAGCGCCTGAGGGGCCGACTAGCGCCACCATCGATCCCGCTGGTACCGCGAGGTCAAGGCCCTTGAGAACTCGAGGCCCGTCATGGGTGTACCGAAACACGACGTCTCGCAACTCAATATGGCCGCTGAGTCGACCTGGATCCTGACGACCAGCAGATACCTCCGGCAACTCCTCCATGATGGGCGCGAGCAGGTTGAACGTTGGCCCAGCATTAGCCAGGGGTGAAATGAGCGATGAAAGACCAGCGATGGCGGCAAACACGAGTCCATAGGCGCTGGCAAAAGATAGGTAATCAGCGGTGCTGATCGGCGCGGTGTCTCCTGACCAACTCAGCAGGATGACCAAATAGAACGCCGCCGAGGCACCTGAAGCACCGAAGATGAACCACGAACTCATGCGGCCGACGACGAGAGTTTCGCGCGACTGAGCAACTGCCTGCCGACGGGCGATATCGAAATAACGTGCTTCCATTTGTGGCTCAGCCGAGGCGAGACGGATCTTGACGATGCCACGCAACATCTGAACCATCCACCCATTGGCCTCACGCTGAGCTGCGAGTGTCAACGTTGCGTACCTTGAGATAGATCGAATCGCAATGGCGAGCACTACACTGCAAATGAACAAGAACCCTGTGCCTGCCAGCCCTAGCCTGACGTCGTAATAGAACATCAATGCGAGATTGACAACGGCGAAAACGGCCGCAAGCAACGCACTAATGACCTGGGCACTGAGAAGTGCCTGCAAACTGTCGACTGCCATGACCCGCACCGTGAGGTCACCTGAGCTGTAGCGCCTAAAGAAACTAGCGGGCAGCGAAAGCACTCTATCCCACATAGCGGCCTGTGCCGTGAGTGTGGCGCGTTGCGAAATAGCCGACACCGTGAAGTTCTGCACCATGGTGAATACGAAAGCCACACTGGCGGCAATGATGAGCGCGCCGCCAATTTGCAGGAGGCGTGAACTTTCACCGGAGGGGATGATGCTAGCGATGGTCACGTTGGTCAGCACCGGAGTGAGTAGGCCAAGCATCGCAACTCCGAAAGCCATGAGGGCCGCAAAACCCCACAGGCCGTTCATACCTCGTGTTCCCAATCGCACAATGTCGCGAACCCGAATCGACCTGTCTTGCGCCAATGGCGGGTAAATCTCATATGCAGTCGGAACAAGCTGATCACGTACTTCAGAAGTCAGTGGCAGAGCTCGCGGGTCGGTAGGTCGTTGGATGGCATACCCGCGACCGGATCGAAACAGTGCGACAGGTGTCGGTTTCGAACCAGGGACAATCAACGTGGCTAGATAAGAACTTCGTGACGCTTGCTCCCATCCAGGTGTCAACGTGACCGTGCGGTACCTCACTCCGCAGGTGTGTGTGATCAACCTGATCGGATCATGTGCAGCCTTGAGTTCGTCGATGGTTGGCGACTTGACTGGAAAGTTCAGGTGAGCACCCAACATCGTCATGACTGCGATAAGCGGCTGGATAGAGGTGTCAACGACAGGGTCCTTGAGCGTGTGGCTGGAGTACTCAAAGGTCGTGAGCGCCTGGTTGTAGACGGAGAATCCCGCCTCAGCCGCTGCTTTCGCCGTGGTATCTCGCCGATTCTTCGCGTCTTCGCGAGCAGACTGCACAACGGTTACGAAGGTCGGTGCAAACTGCGCAAGCTCGGCTGACGCGAGATCGCTCGCCGAATCTCCCAACTCATCACTGACCCGAGCTGCGAAGGTCGACGTCATTTCCTGCGTGATCTCAGGAGCAGGATCAAGTAAACGAGCAACCCCACCCTGTCGCGGCACAGCGATGAGATCAAGCCCATCAGCACCTAGCGCTTGATCTCCATGGGTGAGCGTTGCCACCGGAAAGCGAACTCCACCTTCATCCCGTGAAAACAGATCTACCGTGCCAGCGGTTACTTCCACCACGCTGCCGGTTGCGGGCAGCGCGACAATGCGTGCGTCTTCAGTGTCATGCGTGGCATTAGGTTCCGACATCGCCACCATCTCCTGCATCAGACACCATCTGCGCGTACGCTCCCGCAGCGGCCATTAAGTCATCGTGCGTGCCCCGCTCCAAAATTGCCCCAGCGTGACCCAGCACGATGATTTCATCGGCATCGCGAATCGTGCTGAGGCGATGAGCAACGATCAAGCACGAGAGGCCTCGATGGCGAAGCGCCTCATCAACGGCTTGCTCCGTAACATCGTCCAGGGCACTCGTTGCTTCGTCCAAGATGATGACGCGGGGGTTGCGCGCCAACGCTCGAGCGATTTCGATGCGCTGACACTGTCCACCGCTGAAGTTACGTCCCGTCTCGTCGACTCGGCAATCCACGCCATTGCTGCGGGCGAGTACATCGTCAAGGATCTGAGCGTCACCTAACGCTCGCTCGATCTGATCGGTGGGGATTGTGGAGTCCCACAACGTCACGTTCTCTCGAACCGTTCCTTCAAACAGCACAATGTCTTGATCAACCTTGGCGATGTAACGTTCCAACGCACCTAAAGGCCACTGCGCTAGCGGGCGTCCGTCGTACAGCACCTCACCGGTTCGTGGTTGGTACAGGCCGGCGGCAAGATTTGCCACGGTGGTCTTTCCAGCCCCTGAGCCGCCCACCAAAGCAACTCGATGGCCCGGTTTGAGTTCCAGCGTAAGGCCGTCAATCACCAGCGGGCCGTTGTCGGAGTATCCGAATGAAACATTGTCGAGCACGATGCTGCCTGTATACGGGGGCAGTGGAGCGTCGGCCGTGAGAGCCGGTCGATCGAAACGTGAGTCTTGCTCATTTGCCAAAACGTCGTCCAACGCCTGCAAGCTGGAGGTAACGATCTGGAGTTGGCCACCGGTTGCCATCAGCGTTTGAATCGGACTGTTGAGGTTGGCGGCGAGCGCGCTCACGGCCAAAAGTCCACCGAGAGTGAATGAGCCCTCCATGACTAACCATCCGCCCAGCACCAGGATGCTCGCACTCGTCAACGAGAACAGCAGTCCAGGAAAAGCGACCAGCAATGCCGAACTCGGCACGAGAGCGGCGGTCGCGCTGACGTAATCAGATTGCTGGCCGGTCAAGCTCGTGAAGACATCGTCTTCCATGCCGGTGGACTTCACCGTCTCAATACCTTGAATGGACGCGGTAGTCGTACCACGAAGTTCGTTTTGGCGACGGATCACTCGACTTTGGGTGCTCGTTCGCTTATCCATCACGAGCCGAAGAAGCACGACGTTAGCAAACGAAAGGAGCAGCACGACAAGGCCAATGAGCCAACTGTAATAAATCAAGAGCGCCGCATAGCCGATTGCCCCGATCAGAGCGATGCCAGCAGTGCCCATTTGAGTGGCCAAGAGCGAGGCCACGGTTGAGTTATAACCAACGCGTTGGGAGAGGTCGCCGGTCGAGCGTTCGTCATAGAACCGCAACGGCAGGTGGATCAGCCGATCGACGAAAGATGCTGTGCCAACGAGGGTCAACTTTGCCTGAAGCCGGGTTATCACTCCGTACTGGAGCAGGGTCATGCCACCACGGAGCAAACCGATAATGAGCAGGATCGACATGAGTGTGACGAGGAGTCGACGATCAGAACTCTCGAGTACCCCGTTGATAAACAACTGGCTGACCGGAGCAAGAACCAAACCCAGCAGCATCGCGATGAGACCGGTAGCGATCGCGAAATTTACTCCACTCTTGCTCTTGCGTAGACGTTTCCAAAGGCCCGGTGTGGCACGGTATCGATGTCCGGCAGGAACGAAAGAGTCAGACTTCGTGAAGGTGATCGCTGCACCCGAATACATGGCGGCAAAGTCTTGGGAATCAACGGTGTAGCGGCCACGCGCAGGGTCATTGACATAGAAAGTTCCGCCGTGGGCTCCCTCAAGCACCACGAAGTGTGAACGTCGAACCCAGATGATGGCTGGAGTCGACATGTCATTGAGGTCGTCGATCGTGCCGCGGTGACCTTGAGGCTCGAGCCCGTACTGTTCGGCCGCCTGCATGATCGCGATGGCGCTGGCCCCGTCACGTGACACCCCGCAGGCCGCACGCAAGGTGTCCAGGGTCTCCCACCGGCCGAAGTACGCGAGCACCATGCCCAGGCTTGCCGCACCGCATTCGACCTGCGCTTGTTGCAATATCGTCGGCACCTTGACGCGTTCGGGGCTGGTGATCACCGCCGTGCCTGGCGCCGCCGGGGCAACATCCGGCTGGGTCATTCATTGCCCCCGAATAGCAGGTCAATCGGGTGAATGTAGGCATAGGTATTCGTGATCTCGACGATCTCACCCGGAATAGGAATGGGAGATCCGTTATCGGGCCAACTATCCAAGGTCAACAGAACTCGATAGGGAAATCCACCAGCATCGTCGAGCCACTGCTGTGCTAGCGGTTCAGAAGCGCTTTCAGCCAACATTGCCTGAAGCGAGGACGGACTCTCCCCCACGTCATCGATGGTGGCCTCAGACTGGGTTGTGACGTTGGACGACACATTGGACACGGTCACCTGAACCGTGTCGCCCTTCGTGATCGTTTCGGCAATCGTGGCCGGCACAAACGTGACTATCTTGACTTGGCTCGACGTGTCGACAAGCGTCACGAGCGTGGCGAGCGCATCCCCGGCCTCTACACCTTGGCCCTCCTCCACATAAAACTCCGTCACCCGACCCGAAGCACCGGCGAGAACGTCGACCGTGGGGCCGCCATCAAACTCGGCAATCGAGGCAATAACGGAGTCATCTGACTTTGGCCCGTCGACCGGGGTCGGAAGTGAGACGATGCCTGACGTGGGGGCGCTGATCACCTCACTGTGGTAGAGCGCCGAGACCGTGCCAACGGCTGATACCTGTTGAGGAAGCGAGCCCACAAATGACCACACCAACACGACACCAATTGCAGCCAGGGTGACCCATAGTGCCCACCAGCCGTGCGGGGTCGTCGTTCGAGTGACCTCGTCAAGGGATTCTGGGCTTGCCGATGATGCGGAACCTGTTGTCGAAACTGACTCAGGCATCTGATTGATCCCTTCAAAGCCCTTCAGGTGAAGCGCATCTAGTGCGCCACTGCCCACGCCGGACGACTGCATCCTAGAGGTTGCCTGCCTCGGGGCAGCCAGCCCCCATTCAGGTACTTGGTCATCGTGCGTGTTTTCACCTGCATCAGGGTCGCTCGACCAAGTAACAAGCCCACGCTGTCCTATACGTTGCCATCGGCGACCGGCGTCTACGTCAGCGCCGGCCCACCACCTAAAGGAGCATCACATGAGCAATACTTTCCACGAAACCGCCAAAGCTCTCGCCGAGAACGACGAGTTGCGCAACAAGGTCATGACCGCAGGTTCAGCTGAAGAGCGCGCTGCTGTTCTGCGTGAGGCTGGCGTACCCGTGCCCACGCACGCCGACATCAATGCTGCCCACGCCGAGGCGAACATGGCCGGAGTCGACGGCGGCAACACCACGACTTCCATCATCAAAGCTGCTGCTCCTGCGGCAGCAGACGCTGCGGCAGCAGCCTGATCTATCGGCCTGCTAGGTGGGTGTCGCGCATGTTTTCACCCGCATCACCATCCCTGACGAATCAACCGGGGATACCCGAGCAGTAGGTTGACACAACCGGCCGACGACCCACCCGGCGTCGTCGCATGACCAAGAGGAGAATCACATGAGCAACACTTTCCACGAAACCGCCAAAGCCCTCGGCGAGAACGACGAGCTGCGCGCCAAGGTAATGGCCGCTGGTTCCGCTGAAGAGCGCGCTGCTGTTCTGCGTGAGGCTGGCGTACCCGTGCCCACGCACGCCGACATCAATGCTGCCCACGCCGAGGCGAACATGGCCGGAGTCGACGGCGGCAACACCACGACTTCCGTCATCAAAGCTGCTGCTCCTGCGGCTGCAGAAGCTGCAGCCGCGGCCTGATCTATCGGCCGAATTAGGTGGGACCTGACATCTGCGTCAGGCCCCACCTAATTTTTCGCACAAACTCCCTACAGGAGCGATTCGTTGCTCAACTTTGACCCTCTCCTTACGCCGGCAGATTTTCCGCTCCCCGTTGGTATCGCGACCGAGTCGGGTCGCCGCACGAGACCGACCGAGGAATTGCGCGCCTTCCTCACCCCCCACCTCGAGGCCTATGGCATCACCCGGGTGGCTCATCTCACTGGTTTCGATTACGTCGGACTCAATGTGCACATGGCCGTCAAGCCACAGGGGCGGAGTCTTTCAAGCGGCAGCGGCAAGGGGGCAACACCGGACGCAAGTTGGGTTAGCGCTGTTATGGAATGTTGCGAACAATCCGTGTGGGAAACCCTCGACCTGGATCTCATGCACAGCAGCCGCACCATGATGCAGCGACTTGGCGCCACCGTCGTTGACGGTCACTCCCTCCCGCAGGTGAAGGGTGCGCACTGGCATGACGACCTGCCGGTTGATTGGACACCGGGCTGGGACATTGTCGCTGGTGAAGAGGTGTGGGTCCCAGCAGCCATGGTGATGGTGAATCAACCCGGTCGCGGCCCCCGTATGCCGTTTGTGAGTGGCTCCAACGGTTTAGCGAGCGGCGCCCACGTACTGGAAGCCCTGTTGTCTGGTTTGCAGGAAGCAATCGAACGCGATGGCCTCACCCTGCGCACGATCATTAATCCAGCGCCCTACGTCAACGGACTAGACATCCTGCGACAAGCTGCTCCAAGTGTCGCCGAACGCATCGAACGTTCAGGCTTGATTCTCCAGACTGTCAATGCGACGACCGAAATAGGCGTCCCCATCGCAGCCGCGTACTTGAAGGAGCATGAGGGTGGCACTACCGGTTCCTTTAAAGGCATGGGAGCCGGGCTAAGCATGAGCACGGCCTTAGTACGAGCGGTGACCGAAGCCGCGCAATCGCGGTGCCTCATTGTGGCCGGGGCGCGCGATGATCTGTTCGAAACCTCACGTTCTGCGTCGGTCAGCAAGCCCGCACCCAGACACGAGATTCCCGTCGGCAACCTGGAGGCCGGAACTGATTACGCGACGGGAAGCGTTACCGGCGATATCGAATGGATGGTGACACAACTGGTCGCCTCAGGTTTCGAACGTGTCATCGTTATTCGACACACGGCTCCGGAAGATCCCGTGCAGGTTGTTCGCGTCATTGTTCCTGGGCTGGAGGGATATCCATTTTCCTCGGCCGCACCTGGCCAACGGGCCAAGACTTGGAGACCAGCAAGCGCAATGGCAGATAGCGGTGGCCAATGATCGGGCCAGACATCGTCTTCCTGGGCCCCTCGCTCTCGCATGCCGAGGCGCAACGAATCCTGCCCCATGCGGTCATTTTGCCTCCGGCAGCAATGGGTGACGTGCTCGCTGCATCCTTGAAGTACCAACCCCACGCCATCGGACTCATCGATGGCACGTTCTTATCAACCATGTCTGTCTTCCACAAGGAACTGCTCTTCGCCATGGAGCAAGGCGCGTGGTTACTCGGAGCGAGCAGCATGGGTGCATTACGCGCTGCCGAGTGCGCGGCCTACGGCATGATTGGCGTGGGTCAGATCTACGAAGACCTAGCCTCGGGCCTGCTAGAAGACGATGATGAGGTTGCCCTCACGCATGCTGATGCCGAGGCGAATTTTCGGTCACTGTCAGACGCCATGGTGACGATCCGGGCGACGCTGGCGGCCGCTAACGCAGCCAACCTCCTGACGGATGACGAGACCACGGTTCTCCTTCAGCAGCAGAAAGATAGGTGGTTTCCCGACCGGCGACTCAGCGGCGTAATCGCCGATGCAGTCGATGCAGGTCTGACCGCTAATCGAATCACGCGACTACGCGAATTCGTGCGAACAAGCCCCGTCGACCCCAAGCGACAAGATGCCATCGCATTGCTTGAACGCATGAAGTCCTTGCCGCCGGGTCGCATGCCTCAAGGAGAGCGGCCCGAAACGTATATCTCTGGAGTCTTCGCCGCTACTTTGGCTCGCGATGTCGCCGTCAGCACGAACAATGGCACGCCAGTCACGCTCGATCGACTGCGCCGCTATGCGGCGTTGCATGATCCACACTTCACAGCCGATATGTCAGCCGCCAGGCGCGCCATGGTGCTCAGTGAAATTTCACGCTGGCTGGGTGGGCAGCCAACCGAGGCAGAACGCAGCGCGGCCCGCACGCTCGTTGCCGAGAAGGTCGGGATTAAGGAATCCGAGATAGACGACTGGGCGACAAGCGTCGATCTGCGCGACAGCGACCTTCGCCAACTCATCGGTATGGCAGCCCTCATCCATCGTGTCGAGACAAGTTGGCTGGGCCGATCGCGACTCGGCGAGATCACCACGCCATATCTGAATCACCTACGCCTTGAGGGAAGATACGCTGAACTCAAAGAGGCAACAGCCTTGCAATACGCTGCTGCCCAGGGAGTTACCTTCACACCCGCACCCTCAATTCAGCAACTGATCGGGTCGATGGTGGCCACGAGTTCCTGGCAACTTCCCACCGACATTCAGCAGTACATCGAAGCGACCGAGTTGGGATCAGTAGCTGAACTCATTGCCGCCATTGAAGTGTCGATCAAGGCTCATCAAGGGTTGTACGGCGTTGGTCTCGTCGATGGCGAGAACGACGTGAAGATTGTCGAAGATGGCGAAGCCTTCATGTCCCGAGGCAACTGATGCCGCTGATTCGACCGTCAATCACCGACGGAACTGCACCGCTCGTGCCCCATGACCCGCTGCCGCTGTGGCGAGTCACGAATGAAGAGGTAACTCTAGGATTGCCGGGGCTTGGTGCTGTCACTGTTGATGTAGACGGCATCACCACTAACGCACCAGACGATCTCCTCCGCCAGCAGACCTGGTCTCGTCTGGGTCTGTGGGCAACCGGTCAGTGGTACGCGCTTCACGGATACCTCGTGCTGCCAGGCGCAACAGTTGCGCGTGATACCGAAGCCACCGCGATCGTCGGTGCCTCTCGCGCAGGTTCCTCAGTTACGGCCGTGCAACTGACTCGACACGGCTACTCGATCGTCAGCGACGGGTTCACGATCATCACCGGTGAGGGCATCGCCGTGTCACACACACCACATGCAGCAATCGACTCATTCGTTGCCGAGAACTTGTTTCCGGACATGCCAAACACGGCTCGTGCGAGCGGGGCGCAGCGGACTAACATCATCGCTCCCGGTCACGGCGATGCGCCCCTTCGATCCTTCGTGCTTCTACGCGAAAAGGCAGGGCTGGAACACATTCAGGTTCACCAGATTAATGACTGGACGGCGGCCATCTTTCGCAATCGCATCGTGAGTCCTGTGCTCCAAGCGCCCACGCCACCAACGTCACTATTGGCCCGCATGGCAGATCTACCTGCTTGGACAGTCACCCGGAGTTACCCAGAAAGCATGGACGATGCGAAGCATTTTGCACCTCCGGCCTTAGCGCTACGAATTGACCAGGTACTCAGGGGCGGCGAATGAGCCCGACAAGCGCAACCGCGTGGCTCGCGTCCTATCCGAAATCTGGAAATACTTGGGTTCGAGCGCAACTGAGCACACTTGAGTCAGGCTCGGAACCGGCCTTGAAGAAACTCGGTCGATCACGAGAACACGATCGCATGTCCACGTCACTGGGAGTTCCACTCGGCGATTTATCTCCGGCCGAAACAGCCGCCGTGCTGCGCCTGTCCTGGACGATTCATGATCCTGATCATCACGGCTATCTGCGCCGCAAAACTCATCGGGCCTGGACCCCAGCAGCTGACGGATTTCCCGTTCCGTGGCAGCCACCCCATGCCCGAGCGATCTACATCGTGCGTGACCCTCGCGCAATCGTTGCCAGTTGGGCACACCATGCGGGAGCTAGCCTTGAAGATGCTGTGACCTCAATGGGCACCGCTTTGCAACCGTTGGCAAGATTGGACGCGCACGGCGATCAAGACTTGATGTCCTGGACCAAGCACGTGGCGTCGTGGCTTGATGACTGCACTCTCCCCCAACTTGTCGTGCGATATGAGGACATGATCGAGGCGCCCGACCGTGAACTTACGCGCATGGCCGAGTTCTTGAAAATGCCGCACACTGCGGAGTCAATCGCCGCTGCCACGCAGGCCTGTAGTTTCGCTTCACTTGCAGCGCAGGAGATAGTGGAGGGCTTCAGCGAAGCCGGCCGGGTTGGGCAGACCTTCTTCCGACGTGGCCAAGCCGATGCTTGGAAGGATGAGCTACCAGCAGAACTCATTGCCCAGGTTTGTCAAGACCACGGGCCGATGATGCGTCGACTGGGCTATCTCACCTAGTTGCGTCCTGCGAATACATCGCCAACACATCACCCCAGAGCCGACGCATCATGGCAAGTGATTCGATATCAATCCGCTCGTTGACACCGTGCAACATCGTGGTCAATTCACCCGCCGGGAATTTGTCGCTCATCAGCCCAAACCCGAACGCTTGAGCGCCACGCTCGCGCATAAATCGCGCATCTGTCGCGCCGGGAGCCATGGCAGGGATGAGCCGCGAAGCTGGACGTTGCTGCTGCGCAGCTTTTTGTAGCACATTCCACAACGGGCCATCAGCCTGGCTACGAGTCGACTCCATGCCCGTGACAATTTCGATACTCACATGCTCGGCTAGATCGCCGAGCGCATCGTGTAATTCATCAAAAACGTCTCGACGGTCACAGCCAGGGATCGTGCGTACATCCACGTCAATGGTCGCCGTGTCACAGATGAGATTCCAGGAACCCGTGGTTTTTACCACGGTCGGCACAAAAGTATTGCGCGTCAATGCATGTGCCGTTCGAGCAGCAGACTCTGGAAGTAGATCAATGGCAAGATCGATGGTGGTGGGCTCGAGCAGGGCATCTTGAATAGATTCACCCCACCCCGCTCTCACAAACTGCCTCCATTCAGGCGTAACGCGCACTCGGGATCGATATCCGGCTATTCGGGAAATTACTTCCGCGGCTTGACTAAGCGCAGTTGACGTTAGCGGCGGCATAGATCCGTGCCCACCATCTCCCTGCACCGTAATCTTCACCCGCCATGCGCCCTTTTCCGAGACGAGGACACCTAGACGCCGATCATTGGGAGGTCCGCTCGGGATCCCACCCGTCTCTGTCACTACCCAGTCAGCCTTCACCGCCTCGGGTGCATTCTCCTGTAACCATTCCATGCCGTGTGTGCCGAGAGCTTCCTCATCGGCAACCAGCGCGAGAATGACATCTCCGCTGCGATGACTTCCGTGAGCGGCATAGTCCCTGAGGGCCAGAGACATCGTGGCCACGTGACCCAGCATGTCCAGTGCTCCACGACCCCAGAGAAAGCCATCGACCAACTCACCGCCAAAGGGGTCTTGTTGCCAGCCAGTGGCCGTAGCAGGAACGACATCGGTGTGTGCGAGGAACATGAGAGTGGGCGCATCATTATCGACACCCGGCAGTCGGGCAATAATCGAACGGCGGCCTGGTGCTGCGTCAAACTGCTCGATGTCAACACCGCAACTACCAAGAACTCCATGCAAAAGTTCCGCGTTCGGAACCTCACTCACCTGTGAACTTCCGTCATTGACACATGCATTACGAATTAGTGCCTGCGTGAGTTCAATTTCTTCACCCATCAGGGTCTGTTCTCCTCGCGAGCGAGCTGAAGAACATTCGCTGTCGCTGGGCTGCAGAGATTGTCGAGTTCAACAGTCAACAGTGCACCACCGCCAGGCGCCTGCCCAAGGGCCCAAGATCGAGCCGCTCTCATCGTCAACGCATACCCAGTGCCAAAACTGATTGACTCTGGAGGCCCATCGCCGTTGTCGCGGATACTGAGCAGCAAGACTCCATAGTCCTTTTGCTGTGTGGACACAATCAGTTCATCAGCGTGGCCATGCATCGATGCATTGTTGATGGCCTCCTCAACGATATTGAAGACACACTGTTGAACTTCAAGATCGTCAATCAAGGCTGACATCTCATCAATGGAGGGTTCGAATTCCACGTTGACCAAGCCTGTCCAACGCGACGATAACTGGACTAGTCGTTCTTGTAGAGATTCACGAGAGCCTGATTCACCCTGCGAAAGGCGTTCAAGATCCACCGTGATCTGGTGAAGGAGGCTGCGGCAGCGATCAAGTGTTCGTTGACCATCAACGCCCCCGGTGACGCTGTCGGCCTGCAGTCGCAGGAGCAGCGCGATAGCCGCAAGTCGTCCTTGTACTGGTCCGTGCAGCAGAGTCGCAGCCCGAGTGCGTTCCTGTTGGATTTGATCATCTAGTCGAAGTTGAGCGTCAATAAGTAAAAGTTCTTGTGACCTCAATTCAGCAACTCGTTTACCAACGGCACGCAGGCGCCGAGAGAGGGCGCAGCCAAATAGGCCAAGCAGGGCGGCGCCGATGAAGGGCGCTACTGGTCCGGCTCTTCCACTCCATAGTGGAAGCGAGGAGGTAGCCGCCATGACGACAACGCCGACACCTGAAGCCAGGAGGATCGCGAGTAGCGTGATGGACGTCAGGACACTCGTGCTGCAGTGTTCCATTCGGAGTTGAATCAGGCGGAATATTGCGAGTACCAGACAGGCAGCCATGAACGCAATCAGCGTTAAGCCCGGCGACAGGGAGCCAGAAACTCCATACGCTAACGAGGCCAACGCCAAAGCCACGATGACAGGCGCCCAGAACAATGAGACGAGCAGTGGCTCATGCTCTTGACGTATGACTGTCGAATTCGCCTCGCGTGAGCCGCCATCGTCAAACTGGTTGCACTCGACTACCGTGATCGCGGCTACGGACTGGCTGTCACTGCGCGCCTGCTCACGGGCGTAGTTGGCGACAAGGTCTGCCAGGTCTGCAAACCTCGCTGGCTTTTGGGCGCGGAACGTGGCGTCGAATTGATCGCTCAGTTCCTGAACGATGTGAAGTGTTCCGCTGAAGGTCACCCGTTGCGTCTGGGACCGTAAATCACGAAGGCTTCGTTCTGCTAGCTCATCACTCTCAGTCATTGCTTGCACTGCGCCTTGCAGCCGAGCCAGCGTTCCGACAAGGTGGTCAAACAGCCCAAAGTAGTATGTAAACAGAGCACACCATGCCGTAACGCTGATAGCCGAAACGGCTAATCGCCACACTGATGAATCTTCCCCGCCCGTCATCAGATAATAGGTGCCTGCGCTCATGACACCTGCCGTAGCCCACGTCGCGATAGCGACGGCCACGGGAACCGAACCTGTCGCACGGTGACGAAAGACTGTGATTGCCGCAATCGCAAACACGCCGCCGATAGCAGCGAAACGTCCAACCGACACAACAATGCCGTCTATTGGCGTTGAGTTAGGTAGTGCTAGAACGCTCGCCATCGTGGACCAAAAACTGACGAGGCACACCATGGTCCAGGTAGCAACGGACACCGCAAATGAGCCGCCCAGAATCTTGCGAATCGGGACGGTGGTCACGGGTGATTCATCGAATGACAATGCGCCCCTGCTGCAACATCTTCACAGCCAACACGCGCATGTTGTAATGCGCGTCAGACCTCAACCCGAGAGCAAGAAACACTCGCTGAACCATGCCCTCGGCGGCCCGCAGCGTCGTGCCACGAGCCTCCGCAATTCCGGCATTAGAAAGCCCCATACCCATCAATCGGAGGGTCTCACCATGGGCAGCGCTGAGAACGATCCTGTCCTCGGCGTCTCGCACAACGTGATCACCCTCGTTGGTGAGCGAGGAACGGATGGCTTCAAAGAGCTGTTCAGCCGAGGTGACGTCCGCTTTGACGACGTACACAACCCCGTCGGGCAGCGCCGATGGGTCAGTTGTCGCCAGAGATGGCGAAGCGTGCGCCGTGAGTACGACCTTACCGATCCATGGCGCCTGAGCGTGCACCTTGTTGAGGAGGTGGATGCCACTGGGCCCCACACCAAGGTCGAGGTCTGTCATGACCACATGCGGATTGAATTGATCAATCAAGGCCATGCCCTCGCTTGCGGAGGGGGCTGACCGCACCTCTATACCGACGCTGGTGAGGGTCTGGGTCAGCAAACTTCGCGTGAATTCCTCATCCTCCACCACGACGACGCGCCAGTGCTGCACACACTCCCCAGCCAGCACTTCTGCGTCTCTATCGACCTGCATGCCGGCAATCATGTCACGCTTTAGACCGTTTTCTCCCCGTCAGGCAGAGAGGTTTCTGGCTCCTTGAATTCTCCCACGACGTTGGGGGGTCGAGGAAGTATCACCCCCGATGCCATGCCATGCCGTCAATGAGCCAGGCTGGACTCATGGCCCTCGTTCACTTCACCATCAATCGACACATCACCCTTCCGGCTAAAGTGGTATTCGCCGAACTCATCGATTGGCGCGGGCATGCTCATTGGGTGCCAATGACGCGGGTAAATGTCGAGCACGGTGACGGCGGTGTCGGCACGGTGTTCGTGGCGACGACCGGGCTTGGGCCGCTAGCTCTGCCCGACCGCATGCGCGTTGATGAACTCGATATCGAAACAATGACGGTGCGCATAGCCAAGATCGGACCGGTCCTCACTGGTGATGTGCGGCTGGAGGTGCGCGCCGTCGACAACGCCGGCTGCGACGTCTACTGGGACGAGAAAGTGCAGGTCCCCGTGTTGCCGCAAATTTTCGCCCGGCCGGTCGGAGCGGTGGCAAGCCTTGCATTCACGCTCTCTATCAACACCATGGCCAAGCAGTTGCGCGGTCGACTCCGAGGAAAGTTGGGGGTGTAGTACCCCATTCACAGTCACAAGTTGTGGATGTCAGATTCCAACGTGGTTGAGCGGGTTACCTTCGGGCACTACCCCCACTTGTGAAAGGTGCCCGCACATGAGCCAAGCACAGCCACAACCCACGATCACTGCCACGGGCGAACCGATCAGCCCAAAGTCCCGCACTGTTGCGGCAATTCTGGCCTGGTTCCTCGGAATCTTCGGTATTCATCGTTTCTACGTCGGAAAAACCGGAACAGGTGTGTTGATGATCGTGACGCTCGGTGGGGTCGGCATCTGGGCTCTGATCGACTTCGTCATGATCGTTGTCGGGTCGTTCCGAGACTCAGAAGGTCGAGTTCTCGCCAACTGGTCCTAGTTAGGTTGATTACGACCTACGGCAATCACCAGGACGTTCCCGTCTGACATGCTGTGGCGATGCCCAAGCGAACACTCGGATCGTCAGGACTCCAGGTCAGCGAGCAGGGACTCGGCTGCATGGGGATGTCGATGTACTACGGACGTCGCGATGACAAGACGAGCATGGAGGTCATTCACCGGGCCCTCGACATCGGCGTCACCTTCTTCGATACCGCCGATGTATACGGATCTGGCCACAATGAAGAACTGGTGGGACGAGCGCTCGGCACCCGCCGCGATGAGATCGTGCTCGCCACGAAATGCGGCTTCCAACCCGACTTCAGCATTCATGGCGATGCTGTCTACATCCGCAACGCCTGCGAAGCGAGCCTGAATCGGCTCGGCACCGACTACATCGATCTGTATTACCTGCACCGCGTCGACCCCGGTGTGCCGATCGAGGAATCCGTTGGCGCCCTGGCTGATCTCGTGGCAGCCGGCAAGATCCGCCACATCGGCTTGTCCGAGGCGAGCGCCACCTCGCTGCGAAGGGCCGCCGCTGTGCACCCCATCACTGCGCTGCAGAGCGAGTGGTCCCTGTGGACGCGCGACCTAGAGGATGACGTGCTCGCCACCGCACGCGAGTTGGGCATCGGGATCGTGCCCTACAGCCCGCTCGGGCGGGGGTTTCTCACCGGCACGGTGACCAGTAGCGAGGAACTAGACAGCGACGACACGCGGCTTTCGCATCCGCGCTTCACCGGTGACGCACTCCAATCAAATCTGCTCCTCGTCGAGCGTCTGCGTGAGATCGCCGAACAGCACGCAGCGTCGCCGAATCAGATTGCACTCGCTTGGGTTCTTGACCAGGGCGACGATGTTGTTCCGATCCCGGGCACCAAGCGCATCGCCTACCTCGAATCCAATATCGCCGCGGGGGAGATCTCGCTGAGCGAGGCCGACCGGGTATTGCTGGCGGAGGTCTTCGCTCCCGGAGCCGTAACGGGAGCCCGCTACGGACGCGAACACGCATACGGGGACTCACCGCTTCCGATCTAGGGCTTGATCGCGGCGTCTGATCTGAGGTTCCTTCGGTTGCGTCGCGCTGACAGGAACAGGACCGCCCATCCGCTGACAGCGATGATGCATCCGACGAGACCGTCGAGGCGTAACCCGGCAGCCAGTTGCTCGAGTTGGCTTTCGTCAACATCGGCCGCCTCGTCGGAAGCGGACACACTCGAGAGAACGGCAAGTCCGAGTACGACCATGCTTGCCGCCGCTCCCAAGGAGCTCGCCGCCGTTCGGAAGGATGAGACCACGCCAGCGCTGCCCTCCGGAGCGCGACCCATGATGTCTATGTTCATCACTGTGAGTGCTGCCACGCCCGTCAGGCTGAACAAGGTGGCGACCATGATCAAGAACAACACGGGCGTGCCTGACTGGAAGAACACCAGCAAAAGCATCACCAGGCCAGTCACCAGCAGCAAGCCCCGACCCGATCTGGCGATCCCCCACACGCGGATAGACCGACTGGCAACAAGTTTCGCGCCAATGACCGCTCCGATCTGAGCAGGTGCGATGGCGAAGGAGGCCTCAAGAGGCGACATGTCGTAGAAGTACTCGAGGGCGATAGTGACGTAGGTCAGGATCTGGATCAGTGCGATCACCGCGATGCCAAACAGCAGTGGGCGCATCATCGCACCGGATAGGGGTCGCAGCGACAATCCAGGACTCCGAGCACTCTTCAGGATGAGCACGCAAGCGATCGTCGCGAGCGTACATACGCTGGCGGTGATGGCAACGATGGTGAGGTTCCGCTCCTGACGACTGATCTCTTGGAGCATGCGGCTGCCTGTCGCCAACGCGATGCCGGCGAGGATCGGACTACCCCACTCCCCCGGCGCGCCCACCGGTCGATCTCGCTCCAGAAGGCGGAATGACATCACGATCACGACCGCACCACCGACCGCCCAGATCACCGGTACCCAGCGCCAGTTCGCGATACCTAGCACATAGGCCGTGGCGATCGGGAAGAGGAGAAAGGCCAGGGGAAAGACCATTCCGAATGTCGTGAAGGCCCGCACGTGAGCCAGGCCGTCCGGAGCGACTCGATTCAACAGGCTGAGCGCCACTACCTGGATGGCAATCGCGCCCGCTCCGCACAATGCCAAGCCGACGACCACCGACGGGTCATTCGTTGCAGAGGCGACCACACCGGCACCCACGGTGAAAATGAGCCCGGCGGCGATGATCGTTCTTCGCTCGCCCAACATGTCGCCCGCGCGCCCGGCCACGAAGACGACCAAAAGCGCAGCTATCGCAGGTGCCACCAACGCGAACTGGACGGTCGAATCGTCGAGACCGAGATCCTCCGCCATGGGCAAGACCAGGAAAGTCAGCCCGGTGACCACGAAAAGGGAGAGGCCCACGATGACAGACAGGGCGTATGTGCTCGGCCGCTGCGCGGGTGTCACATCCAACGACCCGCTGAGGGAAGACATGTCATAGCCAACAGTCAGGTTGCTCCATCGCCCTCGAACGATCCCACACTTCGCTATCCGTCAGCGCATCGACCACCAGATCAAAGTGCTGTTTTCTTGGCGGCCCACCCATCAATGACTCGCGGCGTGATCGCATGGAACCAACACCTGGCTCATCGTCACTTGGCTCATCGTCAACCCAGCAATTGTTGGGTCACCCGGCCGGCAGCGGCGAGGGCTCCTTGCACATGGCCGGGGGAATCCACCGAGGTTTCGGTTGAACTGAAAAACAACCGGTTATCCCAGTACCCGGCGCGCAAAGCTCCGAAGCCAAATAGCTGATAGTCGTTGAGTTGCAGCACCCCTGGCGGTGACGTAAAGGGCTGTCGGCTCCAGTCTTCGACGATGACCGATCGTGGATGTCGAGCCTGTTCGCCGAAGAGTTCACCAAGTTGGGCCAATGCTGATTGAGCCGAAACTGCCCCGCGACTAAACCCGAACAGCGCCCCAAAGGTGGCATGTTCATCGCTGATGTCGTGAATTTCGCTCAATGGGCCGACGTGGCTCATGGCGCTACCGGCTAGGCCGCGATCGCGCCAAAAGGGTGTGTCATAGATTGCGACCACTTTTGTGACTCCCCCCATCCACACCGGCGTTCTTCTCGCGATGCCCACGAAGCTATCGGGCAAGGCAGGGGTGAACGCAATATTGGCGAGCGCTGTGGCCGGGGGCAGGGCAACGACGGCGCGCTGCGCCCGCACGGGACCTACCGATGTTTGTACATGTACGACACCATCGGAGTAGTTCAGAGATATCACCGTGGTGTTCAGCATGATTGCGCAGGCCGGTAGTTGATCGGCTAGGCCACGAGCGAGGGATTGCATACCGCCGGTGAGCCGATAACCACTCTGATTTAACGGATTGCCATTGAGTACCTGGCTTGATCCGGGGATGTGAAAAACCATGTTGCCGGTGCTGTACTGGGCGAAGGCAGTAAGACCGCATTCCGTGATGACCTGCATAACGTCGGCTTCTTGAGCCCAAAACCAGGTGGCACCCAAATCCACCCCGGGCTCAACGGTGAGTAACCGGCCTCCGATGCGGTCGCGTGCTTCGAGTACGACACAGTCAACGCCGGCACGGTGTAGTTGGGTGGCCAGGCGCAGTCCACTTGCTCCCGCGCCAATAATGGCGACGTCGGTGTCTGGGAGCACACCACCAGCCTAGCGAGATCGTGACCTACTGCGCGCCGCCGAGATCTATGCTGACGCAATGCCCATCACATGACGAAGGAATCCACATGACCCGAGCATCTATTCCCCGCGACCGTGACGATGATCATGGTGCGCTGGCTGCGGCTACGCGTCGTGAATTCTTGATACAGCATGGTGCGCAGTCGCTAGACCATGTGGGCAATTTCAGTTTCGATCCGCAGACCACGAAGGGCAATATCGAAAATTTCATTGGGGCGGCCCAGGTGCCCATCGGTATCGCCGGGCCGCTTCTCGTGCATGGTGAGCACGCATCCGGAGACTTTTATGTGCTCCTGGCCACCACCGAGGGTGCGCTCGTCGCCAGTTATAACCGGGGCATGCGAGTCATTCATGAGTCGGGCGGAGCGAGGGTCACGATCAGCCAGGATCACATGCAGCGTTCCCCGGCTTTCCTTTTCCGTAACGCTCGCGAGGCGCGTGATTTTGGGCTCTGGGTAGATGACAACACCGCGAAGATCGCCGAGGTGGCCCAGGCCACCACTCGCATCGGTCGGCTGGAAAGAATCACCCCATTCGCGGTGGGGCCGAACCTGTATCTGCGGTTTGACTATTCCACCGGAGATGCCGCCGGGCAAAACATGACAAGCAAAGCGACCCTCGCCGCGTGTCAGTGGATGAGTGCGAATTATTCGCCCGGTGCTGACTTTATTTTATCGGGCAACATCGATACCGACAAAAAGCATTCACACATCAATACGCTCTTCTCGCGGGGTAAGCGGGTGATTGCTGAGGTGACAACGAGCGAGCAGACCCTGCGTGATCTGGTGGGGGTGGGGCCGAGGGATCTTTTCCGTGCCCGTCAAATCTCGCAGGCGGGTGCGTTCATGGCGGGTTCGGCAAATAATGGCGCTCATGCAGCGAACGGTTTAACCGCGCTGTTTATCGCAACGGGACAGGACGTGGCCAATGTGGTCGAGTCGCATGCGGGACTGCTGTATACCCAACTGCTTGACAATGGGGACTACTACTGGTCAATCACGCTGCCATCATTGATTGTGGCAACCCATGGTGGTGGCACAGGTCTTGCCACACAGCGGGAGTGCCTGGAGTTGTTGGGATGCCGCGGTGATGGATCGGCAAAGAAACTCGCTGAGATCGCGGCAGCCACCGTGCTGGCAGGTGAAATCTCGTTGGCATCGGCCGTTCTTGCCGGTGACTGGATCACCGGACACGAAAAACTTGGGCGCAATCGGTAGCGCCCAAGACACACAACCGACCGGCTCAACACCATGGCATGAGCCACCCCGGCACCCCGGAATGTGACCCCTCCACACCCCGATAGACTTCATAACCGGCTTAAGCGCGGTCATGCAAACCGGATGCGTACACGCGCCCAGCCCCCGTAGCTCAGGGGATAGAGCAAAGGTTTCCTAAACCTTGTGCCGCAGGTTCGAATCCTGCCGGGGGCACAAAATCGCCACGCTCACGAAACCGTTTGAGTAGGGTTTTGAGATGACGATTTCCTGGACGAGACGACGAGTACTCGGAACCGGCGTGGTCGGCGCAGCGGCTATCACCACAGCCGCCTGTGGCATCGGGTCGGACTCCTCACCACCCACCACCGCGGCTACCTCTGGCGGTACGAGTCCTACTCCAACAAGCGACGACTTCTCTGACACCGAGAAGGTCATCAACTTCTCCAACTGGCCCGGCTACATTGACATCGCGCGCAAGAACTTTCCGACGACCACACTTGAAGACTTCACCTCCGAAACCGGCATTGACGTTGTCTATACCGAAGACATCAACGACAGCAACGAGTTTTTTGCCAAGGTTCGCATACCGTTGGAACAGGGCCAAGATATCGGCCGTGACATCGTCGTGCTCACTGAAGAAGGCGTTGAACTGTGGATCGCATTCGGGTATGCCCAGAAACTTAATCGTGAGCTGATTCCAAACGCGGTCAACGTCATCCCTGGCTTGGCTGACCCGCCCTTTGATCCAGGACGTCAGTACTCCCTGCCCTGGCAGTCAGGTTTCACCGGTTTCGGTTGGAACACCCCGCTCCTCAAGGAGCGGACCGGTCTCGACTCGATCACGAGTTTCGAGCAGTTTTTTGCCCCCGAACTGGCCGGGCGCATCACTATCTTGAGTGAAATGCGCGACACCATGGGTCTGCTCATGAATTGGCAGGGCTACGACATGGCCAACTTCACGAATGAACAATTCACGGAAACGCTTCAGGTACTGCAGTCAAAAATTGATGACGGCAGCATTCGCCAGGTGGCCGGCAATGACTACCTCGCGGCACTTGACAGCGGTGACGCGATCGCCTCAATTGGTTGGTCGGGTGATGTGCTGGCATTGGGTGGCGACTTCAACTTTGCGATGCCAGAGACCGGTGGAATGATCTGGGCCGACAACATGCTGGTGCCGGTGAACGCACGTCACAAGAAGAACGCCGAAGAATTGATGAACTTCTACTACCAACCTGACATCGCTGCCCGCCTCGCTCAATACGTGCAATACGTGTGTCCGGTGGAAGGTGCTCGCGAGGAGATGGCCAAGATCGCGCCCAAGTTGGTTGACGATCCATGGATCTTCCCAACTCCGGAGTTGCTCAATCAGGCACAGGAATTTATGACCCTGTCTATCGAAGAGGGCGAAACTCTCGAACGCGAGTTCTATGGCGTGGTCGGCGCGTAGCGTCAACACTATTCGCGCTGCGGTAGTGGGTGACTGATCCAGTGTTTGTTGTTGTGTTGGTTGGTGAATTGTAGGCCTTGGTTGGCGTTGCCTGCGATGTGCCGGTGGTGGTAGTAGCACAGGCCGGCGAGGTTGGTCATGGTGGTGTGACCGCCGTGGGAGGCGTAGATGATGTGGTGGACCTCGTCGATGCGTTGACGACAGTGGGGGAACCGGCAGTGGGTGTCTCTGCTGATGACTGCTTTGCGGATGTGGGCGGGGACCGCGCGGACGGTGGGTGGGGTGGCGATGATCTGCCCGTCACGGTTGATGATCAACGGCGAAATCACCCCATCACAGGCGAGGCGTTGCGCGGATGCGGCGGTGAGGGCCGCATGGGGCACTCCGAATCGTTCAAGGGTGCCCATCGCATTGTGCTGGGAATCTTCCAGGAGTGAATCCAGGGGCACGGTCACCGATAGCACCGGGCGGGCACTATTGACCTGGGGGAGGACATGACTGCCGGTGTCGTCGTGGGTGCTGATCGCGGTGGTGAGGATCCGTTGCAGGGCATGCACGTTGCGGTGACTGAGGGCCAGGTAGACATCAGGCTCACCCGGTGCATGCGGGTTAAACGGATCCTCGGGGGGTAACAGCCCATCAACCCGGACCGCGCCATGCAAGGTGGTGGAGACCCGTAGGTGGTAGTCCGATTGCCGGTCGCGTTGTGCCGCATCGACCGCGTCGGGGTCAACGCGGTGACACAGGGCGAGCAGTTCACGACTGAAACGACCCGGGTCGGCGTGGGTGGCCAGGTCGACGATGTGGGCTTCGGTGTCGGTGAGTACGGGGCGCAGGCGTGGGTATTTCCGGTGCGCATCAGCCAGCACCCGGACATGGTCGACACCCACCAGGCCCTCAGCCAGGGCGGCACCCATGATGGGGAACACGGCCAGTGACCTGCCCACATCCGCGACACGACCGACCGTACGGTGGTGTTCATTGATCCGACTCGACACCCACGACCACTTCGCCTAGGCCATCACCGGGTAACTCCGCCAGGTCAACAGAGGTCAACACCACAACCCCCGACACACAGAAAACCTATTGCAACACAACAACTTTATCCACACGTTGTG
>JAFMCH010000019.1 GCA_017857875.1 Actinomycetota bacterium
GCTAGTTCCCTGGACAAGGAGGCCACCGCCGACGTCGCTTCCTTAAAGTCAGCCGCCTGCGTGATGGCGCGAACGAAGGCGGATCCCACGATGACCCCGTCGGCGTACGCGGCGATCTCGTTGGCCTGTGCGCCGGTCGAGACGCCCAGACCCACACAGATCGGTAGTTGCGTTGATTCTCGAATTCGAGCGACGAGTCCATGTGCATGCCCGGACACTGAGTTGCGAGCACCGGTGACGCCCATGACCGAAGCCGCGTACACGAAACCTGAGGTGGCGTTGACAATCACGCTAATGCGCGCGGGAGTGCTCGAGGGAGCCACGAGAAAAATCCGATCCAAGTCGTGTTGCGCACTCGCGTTCTGCCATTCCCCGGCCTCCTCGGGGGTGAGATCGGGCGTGATGAGCCCCTGCCCGCCAACCTGGCTCATCGCCTGGGCGAAGCGACCAACGCCATAGCGCTCAATCGGATTCCAATACGACATCACCACGGCAGCAGCACCGGCCTCATGTACAGCACCGACAGCCTTGAGTACGTCATCGGTCGTTGCTCCGGCCGCCAATGCGGTCGCCGCCGCGTGCTGAATCACCGGACCGTCCATCAGTGGATCGGAGTAGGGCAGGCCCACCTCGATGATGTCCACCCCTGACTCGACCATGGTTTGCATAAGCGAGATCGACGCGGGCACGTCGGGGAACCCAGCCGGGAGGTACCCGATTAGTGCAGCCCGGTTCTCGGCCTTGGCGCGGTCGAATACCGCCGAAAGGGACGTCACCGACCCTCCGCGATGTCCATCGCCGCCGCCTCCTCGTCAGGAAGATCGGTGATACCAAACCACCTGGCGGCCGTCGCGACGTCTTTATCACCGCGGCCGGATAGGTTCACCACGATCACCGCGCCTGGCCCAAGTTCTTGGCCCACACGCATCGCTCCGGCCAACCCGTGTGCCGTTTCAATGGCCGGAATAATGCCCTCGGTACGCGACAGCAGCGCGAATGCCTCCATGGCCTCGGCATCTGTCACGGACTCGTATTGAGCCCGACCCTGGTCATGCAGCCATGCATGCTCCGGGCCGACGCCCGGGTAATCCAAACCTGCACTAATCGAGTGCGAAGCAACGGTTTGGCCCCACTCATCCTGCATTACGTAAGTGCGCGCGCCATGCAAAACTCCGGGAGCGCCCATCGCAAATCGAGCGGCATGGCGACCTGTGTCGATGCCCTCTCCCCCGGCCTCATAGCCGCGAAGTTGTACCGATGGGTCGCTGAGAAAGGCTGAAAAGATTCCCATCGCATTGGACCCACCGCCGACGCAGGCAACCACGGCATCGGGCAATCGCCCGATGAGTTCAGCAACCTGCGTTTTTGTTTCGGCACCGATGACCGAATGAAAATGCCGAACGATCTCGGGGAAGGGCGCCGGGCCCGTCACGGTACCCAGTAGATAGTGCGTGTCATCGACGCTAGCGACCCAGTCGCGCATGGCTTCGTTAATCGCATCCTTGAGAGTTCGGCTACCTGCAGTGACGGGGATTACTTCAGCGCCCAATATGCGCATTCGCGCGACGTTGAGTGCCTGGCGGCGAGTGTCTTCCTCCCCCATGTAGACCACGCACTCCAGCTGCAGCAGCGCCGCTGCCGTTGCCGCTGCAACGCCGTGCTGACCGGCACCGGTCTCGGCGATGACGCGGGTCTTGCCCATGCGTTGAGTCAACAGGGCCTGGCCAAGCACGTTATTGATTTTGTGCGAGCCGGTGTGGTTGAGATCCTCCCGTTTGAGCAAGATCGTGGCGCCACCGCAATGCTCGGCGAAGCGATCAGCCGGAGTGATGATGCTCGGTCGCCCTGTGTAGGTGCGCTGCAGGTGATCAAGCCGCTCACCGAAAGCTGGGTCTGCTAACGCTTGGCGAAAGGCCTGGTCTAGTTCGTCGAGGGCAAAGGTAAGCGCTTCTGGCACGAATCGCCCCCCGTAGGGACCATAGTGACCCGCATCGGTAGGGGTACCAACCACAGTGCTCAACGCTCCTCCTGACCGATCCGCTGATGGGGCCGCTTCAATGCCGGGTGTGCACCGGCCGTCACCAGGTCATGAACCGCAGCGCGCGGGTCTGATCCGGTCACCAAACTCTCCCCCACCAAGACCGCATCCGCACCTTGTTCGGCATAGGCGATCAGATCGCGTGGCCCCCGAACACCTGACTCAGCGATACGAATAACCGACGAGGGCAATTCGGGGACAACCGATGCAAAGGTGTCCCGATCTACCTCCAAGGTCTTCAGGTTACGCGAATTGACGCCGATCACAGTCGCTCCAGCATCGAGGGCTCGACGGGCTTCGACAACGTCGTGTACCTCTACCAGCGGAGTCATTCCGAGAGAGATCGTGCGTTCGACCAGCGACTCCAGGGCTGATTGCTCCAGAGCGGCGACAATCAACAGGACAAGGTCTGCCCCGTAGGCACGTGCTTCCCATAGTTGATAACTCGACACGATGAAATCCTTGCGCAGTACCGGAATCTCCACAGCGCAACGCACGGCCTTCAGGTCCTGGAGATGCCCGTGAAATCTTCGTTCCTCGGTAAGCACGCTAATGACGCGAGCGCCACCAGCCTCATATTCACCGGCCAGGTGGGCCGGGTCCTTGATCGTGGCCAGCTCACCCATACTTGGGCTTGCCCGCTTCACCTCAGCAATCACACCAACACCGGGGGCACGTAGGGCGACCTCAGCATCGCGTGCGGCTGGTTGCCGAGCTGCACGTTCTTTGAGTGCGTCTAAAGTCGTGTCCAGCATTCGCGCATCAAGGTCGAGGCGAACCCCGGCGATGATGTCGTCCAGCACCGTCATGGCTGCTGCCTTAAACCCCGCGTCATTTGGTCAGGGTAGACGCCGATGTCAGGTGCAGATCAGGCCACCCCGCTGGGGCCTGATCAACCAATCCCGGATGCGCCATAGGGCGTGAGGTTGCGGATCAAGGTAAACAACGCCATGGCCACGAGCAACACGATCGGCACAAGCTGCTGAACGCGCTTCTGAGATGGACTCATTGTGGCCGTGTCGGTCACAATGCCCCGCCACGCACGCAACAGCCAAGCCCCCAACATCACCAGCACGACTGGAACGAGAACGACAACGAGCAGGTTGTGATCTAGCGCCGCCACCACATCTCCCTGCGCCAGGGAGTGCGTGGCACGCAACCCACCACAGCCTGGGCAATCAATACCAAGAAACACCTGGGTCGGGCACCCTGGGTAGTGTCCGGGCACGTTGGGGTTTACCTGGCGGACGTACATGGTGGCCAGGAGCAGGCCAATCAAGGTTGCTGCCGGCGGCAGCAACCTACGAAGTCGCGACCGTGGGTCAGGCAGGTATCCGGAGCGGATCACTACCGCTGCGTCAGGCGTCGACACCTGCGCTGCTGGGGACCTGCTCATTTGTGCATCCTAGAACGCCAGGCAAGCATCTGTGTGATCGCCGATCACACAGATGGTGGCGCAACCATGGGGGCGAGGGGTAGCCAGACTTGAAATCGCGCCCCGCCAAGGTCGCTCGTTCCCGCCTCGGCGTGACCACCCATTCCTTCGGCCAGGCGGCCCACAATCGCCAACCCAAAGCCGGTGCCGACCTTTCGGATCCCCCGAAAGCGTTCGTACAAGACCCCCGGCTCGAAGGCGACCCGAGCGTCATCCGCGCTCAATCCTGGGCCACTATCGCTCACCTCCAGGACCATCATGGATCCCGATGCTGACGCCCTCCATCGAATGCGCCCACCTTCGTCGGTGACCCGCAGCGCATTCTCGGTGAGGTTGTCGAGAACCTGCCGGAGGCGAATGGGATCGGCCAGCGCAACTAGGTCTGGCGACGCTTCGATGCTCAGTTCAACACCGACGCGCTGGCAGCGTTCCTGCCAGTGCACAAAGGCACCTTCCACCACATCGGTGATGTCACAGCGCACTCGTTGGGTGTGGAAATCGACCGCGCCCAACCGAGCCAGGTCGAGCAGGTCAGTCACCAGGCGCTCCAGTCGCTGGGTCTCTCCAACGACTAACTCAGCCACCCTGGGCAACTCAGCCTCGGGCACCAACCCATCCTCAATGGCCTCTGCGTATCCGCGCACTGCGGTCAAGGGGGTCCGCAACTCGTGTGACACCGAGAGCAAGAACTCTCGCTGACGCCCCTCGGATGCTGCCAGAGCCGCACTGAGGCGATTGAGGGATTCAGAAATGCGGACAACTTCAAGCGGCCCATCTGGAATCAATTGCACATCACGCTCGCCCTTGCCGAGCAAATCCGCCGCACTTGCGGCACGTCGTAACGGCCGGGTAACCCGTCGAGCGACAAGGACTGCCACAACGATGGCGACGCCAATGCCCAGCAACAAGGCACCACCGAAACGGAGCAGCACAGATTGTGCCGGGGCGGCGGCGATGCTCGATGGCTGCACCAAGAAGATGCCACTCCCCTGGCGCAGGGGTCTACCTTCGATCAGGATGTCGCCCTTGGACGTATTGGCAGTCGCCGAAACCGGCTTACCCGAAATGACCTCATCCACTTGCGAAGTAGTCACCCCTGGTGGCACCTCATCGTTCGAGGCCAAGACAACGTAAGCGGTGACGTTCTGGGACTTCAACGAAGACGCGACCAGCGGGGGAACAACAAAGCGACCACCCGGATTGCGTTGCACCGTGGCCGCCGTAACGTCCGCAAGCCGCGCGAGGTCTGATCGGGCATTGGTTTCACTCGTACTGCGAATAAGCGGAAAAGCCGCGGCAGTGGCAACTGCGGCCACAACGGTCGCCACCACGATGCCCATGATGATCAATCGCGCGGTGATCCCGGTGCGCCCCGGCACGACCGAAGTTCGCGCGTCTGTCGTATCTGACGTCTTCATCGGGGCTGGCTCATCGCGACTCGCGATCGACCGAATAGCCCACACCTCGCACGGTACGGATCGGCGACGCATCTTGCAGTTTGTGCCGCAACTGCGCCACGTGCACATCCACGGTTCGCGTGCTGACAGCTGAGGCATACCCCCAGACGTCGACGAGTAGTTGATCACGGCTTACCACACGACCTGGATGCGCCATCAGATGAGCCAACAGATCAAACTCGGTCGCCGTCAAATCGATTTCGGTGTCCTGCACAAACACGCGTCGGGCGGTCCGGTCAAGGGAGATCTCCTGCGCGCGGAGAACGTCAGATGCCGAGGACACCTGCGAGTGACGCAAAGCCACCCGCACCCGTGCGACAACCTCGCGAGGACTGAATGGCTTAGTTATGTAGTCATCACCGCCGCGTTCGAGACCCAGTACGCGATCAACCTCATCGTCACGGGCGGTGCAGAACAGGATCGGGGTCCAGTTGCCCTCGGCGCGCAGTGCGCGGCAGACCTCGGTGCCATCGATTCCTGGCAGACCCACGTCCAAAATAATTGCTGCCGGGGCCTTTCGGCGAATAGCGTCCAGTGCCAGTCGCCCATCGCCGACAGAGTCAACACTGAAACCTGCCCGCTCGAGGTAGAGCACCAAAACATCGCGTATGGCGGGTTCGTCCTCAACGACCAGAATGCTTTGTCCGTAGCCAATATCTCGGGCGGAATCGGCGCTGGGCACCGTGTCGGCTATCCGTGGGTCGACGAATGATCGGCCCGGGCATCAGCGCGTGGCATACCCAAACCAGCCATTGACATGATCTTGCCGGCGATCCCGCCCAGCACCACCATGCCCACACCCACCCAGAACATCCACCACTGGCCGATCACCATGCCTACCGTGCCCACGACGAACGCCAGCGTGATAATCACCACCGCTGTCCAGGCGGCCGGTGTTTGGCCGTGATTATCGTGATGGGGTGATTGCGCCGATGTGGCCATGAATGGACTCCTCTTCACACGCGCCTGCTCAGTGAATCTGGGCGATAACTTTGTCTACTGTATCGACCCGCTAGGAGAAGTGCGCGTATCCCGCGGATCCCTCGGGCGTCTTGCCATCCACGGTAACCCAACCGGTGACCGGATTTGCACCATCGGCCATCGCAGACATGGCCGAGGTGTGGGCCCGCACCTGACCAATCCGAGTGAAACCATCCGGCAGTGGCGCATCAGGAGCGAAAGCAGCAAGGAAGGCATGATCATCACCGCCGCCCAGAATCCACTGCAGTGGGTCCAGGTTGTACGCCGCAGCCGCGGCCGCGATGGGTTCGGCGACGGTGATGAGCGCCGACTCAATGTCGATCTCGACCATCGACGCTCGGGCAATGCGCGCTGCGTCCAGCAGCAGACCATCGCTGACGTCGATCATCGCGTGCGCGCCGCTCACTCCGGCCTGAACACCCGCCTGGTACGGAGGCTCTGGCTGTCGATGTGCGTCCACGAGCGCGCGGGGCGATCGGAATCCGCGTGTCAACACAGCCAGGCCAGCCGCCGCCCAACCCAAGCGCCCCGCAACGGCAATCTGATCTCCAGCGACCGCGCCCGATCGGCGCACGGGGCTCCGGCCGGCCAGGTCACCCAGCGCGGTGCCCGCGACGATGATCTCTTGCGCGCCCACGACGTCGCCGCCGGCGACCACAGCACCGGCCCGCATCGTTTCGGCAACGACTCCTCGCACGAGGTCCAAGACCCACGACACCTCGGTGCTACGGGGAAGTCCGAGGCTCAGCAGGAAATTTGTTGGTTGCGCTCCCATCGCAGCAATATCAGCCAGATTCGCTGCCGCCACCCGCACTCCGATATGCCGCGCATCTGACCAATCGGTCCGGAAGTGACGTCCGGCCACGGCCATATCGGCTGACACCACCACTCGACGGTCAGGGGCCGCAACAACAGCAGCGTCGTCGCCAATCCCGACTAGGTCGAGATTACCGGCTTCTGACTGGGCGCACAGATTAGAAATCAAGTCGACCAGGGCTAACTCGCCAAGATGCTCAACGGAGCCCTCAGCAGGGTGCCGCCCTCCCTTTTCGGTTGCGTCGCCCACCGTCGCCTCCTGTCCGGCATCGGGCCTGACCCGAAGCACGCTAGTCTCAGTCCAACCCCGAACATCCTGCACCGCCATAACGCAACCAAACCGGGGCTCGAAGGAGGACACCGGTGACCGTACAGGCCTACATTCTGGTTCAAACGCAGGTGGGGACCGCATCAGAGGTCACCCGGCATATTCGTGGCCTCGTCGGCGTCACCGTGGCCGAGGACGTCACCGGTCCCTACGACGTGATCGTGCGCGCCGAGGCTGAGTCCATGGATCAGTTTGGTCAGGGGCTGCTCACCGACATCCAGGCGCTTTCGGGTGTCACCCGCACACTGACCTGCCCGATCGTTTCGCTCTAGCAGGCCCGGCCGCAATGGGCCGCGTCATCGGCACTCTCATCTGCCTGGCAGTCGGTCTGGGCCTCATGGGGACGGTCGCCGGATGTGGACGGCAGGTCAATGTCTCCCCGCCTAACCCGATCGATCCTCGATGTGAGCGCGTGATCAGCGCGCTTCCAGACACCATCGACGGCGCGGGGAAACGACCGGTGCAGCCAGACTCAACGGCGACCGCGGCGTGGGGAGAACCACCTATCGTGCTGCGCTGCGGGGTCGCTCGACCCGCAGCACTTACACCCACCTCCGCATTGATCGAGGTGTCTGGAGTTGCCTGGCTTCCTGAGGAACTCACCAACGGGATCTTGTTTACGAACGTGGCCTGGCCCGATCCTGCCAACCCGCTGTATCTAGAAATCGCGGTGCCTGAGGCGTATCCGTCGCCGGCGAATGTTCTGGCCGACATCAGTCCGGTGCTGGCAAGTCTTTAGCGCAAACCCGTGCCACGTCTCAGCGCATCATTGACCAGGTGGGCGACCAGTGCGGTGTAGTTCATGCCAGAGGCCGCCCACATTTGGGGGAATAGCGAGATCGGCGTAAAGCCCGGCATCGTGTTGACCTCGTTGATGACCACCGCGGAGTCACTGACGAAGAAGTCCACCCGGGCAAGTCCCTCACAACCTAACGCGATGAAGGCACGGCAACTGAGATCGCTGATGATCTCTTCTTGTTCTTCAGTCACATCGGCGGGCACGATTAAGGTCGCAGCCGAGTCGACATACTTTGCGTCGAAGTCATAAAACTCATGATCGCCACCCACGATGATTTCTGCGCTTCGACTCGCTACCGGTTGACCATCCCCACCATTGATCACACCACATTCGATCTCACGCGCATTAGTGACCGCTGTTTCGATGATGATCTCCTGGTCCCACCGCTGGGCTTCATTGATTGCCACGCCCAGCTGCTCAGGCGCTGAAACCCGAGTTATCCCGACCGAGGAACCCGCACGCGCAGGCTTCACGAACACGGGCCACTCCAGGCGGTCGATCGCGGTAATAACAGGCTCCGGATCACGTTGCCATTCCCGGTGGTTGAATCGGAACCACGCTCCGACCGGCAAACCCGCTTGCGACAAAAGCGCCTTCGTTGTGGCTTTGTGCATGGCCACGGCCGAGGCCAACACACCCGAGCCGACATAGGGGACTTTGATGAACTCCAAAATCCCCTGAACGGTACCGTCTTCCCCCCAGGGTCCATGAAGAACCGGAAACACGACATCGGCGATGTCATCGAGGCCTCCGTTCACTCCAGGTTGGGCTGGCGCCAGGAAAGCCTCAGCCGTCTCAAGGACCTCCGGCAGAATCCCCGTGCTCGCTGACACGCGAGCCGCGTCAATGACCGCGGACGGGTCCTGATGGAGCCACCGACCAGATCGCGTGATGCCGATTGCTCGGGTGGCAAAGCCCGCACTGTTGAGGGCCTGCAGCACTCCGGCGGCACTCAAACACGAGATTGAGTGCTCGCTACTTTGGCCGCCAAAGAGGACAACGACGCGGCGAAGAGGTTCCACGGTCACCACTGGACCGTATCGACCCAATCGGTCAACTAGGGTCTGCGCCATGCCGAGTCGTTCCAATGATCCGATGACACCGCCCTGGCGTACTGACACAGCTGTCGTGCACCTAGGTCGCCCCGCACCGATCCCCGGTCACCCGTTAAACCTGCCGATCGAACCGGCGTCTGCGTTCTTCGCCGGTGGCGATATCGAATATGCCCGCGATGGAACAGCGGCCATGGCCGCCCTTGAAGGCGCCATCGGCACGCTCGAGGACGGATACGCCGTTGCTTATTCGTCAGGTATGGCTGCAGCAACGGCACTTATGGATACCTTCCCGATAGGGGCAATCATTATCGCGGCGCCGCACCTCTACACGGGCGTGGCCGAACGACTCAGGCAATTGCATACGCAAGGACGCATCACCCTCCGCGTCGTTGATGTCGACAACCACGTCGCACTTTCCGCCGCGGTCAAGGGCGCGCATCTAATCTGGCTGGAGACACCAAGCAATCCGATGTTGGAGATTCACGACATCAACGCGATTAGCACAATCGCGCACGCCGCATCTGCATCTGTATTGTGCGACAACACTTTTGCTACTCCGTTAGGGCAACAACCGCTGCGCCTAGGTGCCGACCTCGTGCTTCATAGTGCCACCAAGATGATTGGGGGTCACTCAGATCTGATGGCCGGGATCATGGTCGCACAAAGGCAGGACATGGCTGATCACTTACGCGAACAGCGGGTTCTGCTCGGTAGTATTCCTGGCGCATTGGAATGCTTTCTAGCATTGCGCGGCCTTCGTACGCTTAGCCTACGTTGGCGTCAGGCACAAACCACAGCCCACGAACTAGCCACCCGCCTCGTTGGCCACACCGGGCTATCGGCCGTGCGATACCCCGGTTTGCCAACCCACCCCGGTCACAAAATCGCCGAGAGCCAAATGTCAGGTTTCGGCACCCTTATCAGCATTGATCTGCACAGCGCCGATGTTGCTGAGACCCTCTGCACAGCAACATCGCTGTGGGTGCACAGCACGAGCCTGGGTGGAGTGGAAAGCCTCCTCGAACGTCGCCGCCGGTGGCCACTAGAAAGCGATCTGGTTCCCCCGGCACTGGTTCGGCTCTCAGTAGGTATCGAAGATGTCGACGACCTGTGGGCAGATCTAGACACCGCATTGACTATCGCAGCAAACGGGACCTAAGGATCACGCGCCCACTCCGGGCTCACTTCGAGGCGCTCGTGACATGAAATTTGCGAGCATTTGCCTGGGTGGCTGACCCTCGTGAATGACGGCCACAATCTGCTCGGTGATCGGCATGTCAACATGATGCGCACGGGCAAGTTCGTAGATGGAACGGGCGCTCTTTACACCTTCGCAGGTTTGAGTCATGGCTCTGGTTGCTTCGTCAAATGACATTCCACGCCCGAGACTCTCACCAAAGGTTCGGTTGCGAGACAATGATGATTGACAGGTGGCAATGAGGTCCCCGACACCGGCCAGACCCTGAAAGGTCAGGGGATCGGCACCGAGCGCGACGCCGAGGCGGACCATCTCGGCAAGCCCTCGGGTAATGAGCGAAGCCTGGGAGTTTTCCCCCAATCCCATCCCGGCTGCTATGCCGTTGGCTAAGGCGATGACATTCTTGACCGAGCCGCCAATCTCTACACCCACTACATCGGTTGTCCAATAGGGGCGGAAGTAGTCTGTAGTGCAGGCATCTTGCAGGCGCCGAGCACTGCTCTCATCGGCACATGCAACGGTTGTGGCGGCTGGCTGCTTGAGCGCGATCTCGCGGGCCAGGTTCGGCCCGGACACGACGGCGATTCTGCTCATCGAAATATCGCCGGCTTCGTGGATCACCTGACTCATCCGAGCAGAGGTACCGATCTCGATCCCTTTCATCAGACTCACCAAGACAGCGTGCGTCGGAATCAAGGGGCGCCATGTATCGAGATTTTCCCGAAGGGATTGAGCGGGAACCGCGAGAACAATGATGTCCGCATCGCCAAGTGCCTCGCCAGGATCGTTCGTGGCGCAGATTGACTCCGCAAGAGCAATTCCCGGGTGATACCGCTCATTGACATGCTGGGTGTTGATAGCCGTCACGACCTCCGGCTCGCGCGCCCATATGGTCACGTGGCCACCGGCATCGGCCAAAACCATGCCAAAAGCAGTCCCCCATGAACCCCCACCCATGACGGCAATACGTGTCATTTTTCCTCCGTGGGTGCTGCTTGATCAAGTACTTGCTCTGCACGAATATCTGTCAGCAAATCGCCGATCGCAGCCATCAGTCGATCGGTTGCTTGCTCGAGCACGTCTGCTGTGATGGGTAGCCCGCGCAAGTCTTTAAGATCGACCGGCGCACCAAATCGTATCTCTATCTTCTTCGGTGGTAGCAGCTTTAACTTTTTTCTATAAGGAGCCATGATGTTCTGCGACCCCCACTGGGCCATCGGTATCAGGGGACAGTCAGCAGTGAGCGCAATCCGGGCGGCACCGCTCTTGGCTGGACCAGGCCATAAATTCGGATCCTTGGTGATGGTGCCCTCCGGATAGACCACCACACACTCCCCCGCCCGAGCCGCAGCTACGGCTGCTCCGACTGCGGTCGCCGCGTCATGCGTGCCTCGGAACACAGGTATCTGGTTGGCATTTCGCAGTATCCATCCGACTACGGGCGTATCAAAAAGGCTGTCCTTGGCCAGGAAGCGAGGCGGACGGTCGTTGTTCCACAGGATGTGGGAAACGATCAATGGGTCGACCCATGACAAGTGATTAGCCGCGACCACGATCCCAGAGTGTGTCCGCAGTTGATCGACACCGGTCCAGGTGCGCTTGGTCGTCAGGGTCAAGATTGGCTTAAGGACGAAAACGCACAGGCGAAAGGCAATTCCTAAGCGGGCTCGCCGACTGACCTGACCGGCATCCATGGCACTACCTTTCGTCCCTCTTAGTCGACGTGTCGACGACCAAAGGCAGCGTCAACACAACTGCGCAGTCTGCCACGACTATCTGGCACTTTCGGCGAGGTTCATCGACTCCCTTGATTCCTGGATGCCGGAGAAGTTCGTGCACGATCAGTAGTGGTTGGATGAGGCTCGTGAGTTCATGGGCCGCACTCGTGCCGATCAAGGCAACCAATCAGGCCAAGAGCCGGCTCATCCACCACACCGCCGAGGGGCGTCGCGACCTCGCACAGGCCTTTGCCGCCGACGTGATCTGCGCTTTGGCGTCGTGTGAAGATGTCATGCGCATCATCATCATTGGTGGCCTTGACACCACGCTCATCGATGTCGGTATCGATGTCGAAATTTTTCCCGATGACGGTCGTGGGCTCAACTCGGCGATCCAGACGACTGCCCAGAGCATGCCTGACCTCCCCACGTTCGTGATCGTTGGTGACCTTCCCGCGGTCACGACCGACCAGATCAAGACAGCATTGGCATCGGCCCAGGCTCATGAGCGCAGCATCATCAGCGATGGTGCGGGTACGGGTACGACGACACTGTTGGCCCAGACTCCGACTTCATTGAATCCGCAATTTGGCATCCGATCGCGAGCTGCCCACGTAAGCAGTGGGGCTGTTGACCTCATGAACATTCTCGCCCCTGGACTTCGTCGAGATGTCGATACGCAGGTGGATCTGTGGGATGCCCGACGACTTGGCGTGGGGGCTCACACGCGAGCTGCGCTAGACCGCTGGCAGAAGCCATGACGGCCGAACCCACTTGGTTGACCGTAACCTGCCGGTCGTGGGAGTTGGACACTAACGGGACCCTCAGTCGCGCCAGTTTTGTCGACGATGAAGGGGTGGTCATGGTGACCGGGAAGGCACCGCCATTGACGACGCTGCGCCGCGTGCGGCCGGGCCAGCGCCTACGGATACTGGTGAGCCGCCAGGATGCGCCTGGGGAATCACCCCCTGACCTGCACATAACTCGCGTGGCCTGGCCCGAAAACACTTGTGGGCAAGACACGTAGTGTCTTGCCCACAAGTGCTCGATACTCAGTGGTGATAGCGAAGCTCAGCGACGCGCCGCGCGCTTGGCCGGTGCCTTCTTCGCCGGTGCCTTCTTCGCAACGGTCCGCTTGGCCGGTGCCTTCTTCGCAGCAGCCTTCTTCGCCGGTGCCTTCTTCGCAGCAGCCTTCTTAGCCGGGGCAGCCCCCGCCTTAGCGCCGGCAACGATCGCCTTGAACTCCGCGCCCGGGCGGAACTTCGGCAACTTGGTGGCCTTGATCTTCACTGCCTCACCCGTTCGCGGATTGCGGCCGGTGCGGGCTGCGCGGGATTGACGTTCAAAGACGCCAAAACCGCTGATTGCAACCTTTTCACCACGTGAAATGGCGCGCTTTACTTCGTGCAGAATGGTCTCAACGACGTCGGAGACGTCCTTCTTGCTGGTATCGAGCTGTGCGGAGACAGCATCAATGAGATCCGCCTTATTCACTGCAGTCCTCTCAAACAAAGGAATGGGTCAGGTGATTTCCTAGCCCTCTGCTCCATACAGTAGTCGGCCGATCCCGATCTCGTGACATCGCCACGCCGCTGAAAAACTGAGGAAGGTCAAGCCTTTCCGGCTCTCCCGAACCCGACCACTAGTGCGAACGTGGCAAGAAAGCAGGACGCCGGGTCTCAAATTGAGCGATTTCATCGGCATAACGCAGGGTGATGCCGATGTCATCTAGGCCCTCCATGAGGCGCCATCGAACATAGGGGTCCACGTCAAAGGGTGCCGTGAGATCCGCGCATATGACCTGCTGTGTCTCAAGATTGACCACTATCTGAGCACTCGGATCCGCCTCGGTCAATTGCCACAGTCGCTCGATGACCGACTGGTCCACCTGGGCGGTGAGCAGGCCCGCTTTGCCAGAGTTGCCCCGAAATATGTCGCCGAAGCGGGAGGACAAAACGACCTTAAATCCGAAGTCCTGCAACGCCCAGACCGCGTGCTCACGGGATGAACCGATGCCAAAATCCGATCCCGCGACGAGGATCGACACGCCCTGATACTCGGGGCGATTGAGGACAAAGTCCGGATCCTGACGCCAGTTGACGAAAAGGCCATCCTCGAATCCATGACGAGTGATCCGCTTGAGGTATTCGGCCGGAATGATCTGGTCTGTGTCAACGTTACTGCGCCGCAACGGCGCTGCCCTGCCCGTAAGTTCAACAAATTTTTCCATGTGCGATCACCTTTCTCGAAGCACCACAGCGGTGCCCATGACGACTTCCTTGCAGGTGCTACGTGCCCTACTGAACGGGGTCTAGGTCGGCTGGGGATGCAAGATGACCGAGAACTGCCGTCGCAGCGGCTACATCAGGTGACACCAGATGTGTGCGGCCACCGGGTCCCTGTCGCCCCTCAAAATTTCTATTCGATGTGGAGGCGCTGCGATCGCCAGGAGCCAACGTGTCAGGGTTCATGCCCAGACACATCGAGCAGCCTGCCTCGCGCCACTCCGCCCCCGCAGCCAAGAACACCTGATCGAGACCTTCTGCGTGTGCCTCCAGCCGGACCCGAGCAGAACCCGGCACCACCAACATGCGGATTCCTTCGGCCACCTGTCGCCCGTTCAGCACCTCAGCGACCGCACGCAGATCTTCGATGCGGCCATTCGTGCACGAACCGACGAAAACCGTGTTGACGCTGATGTCGCGCAAGGGCGTGCCAGGTGTGAGATCCATGTAGGTCAAGGCCTGCTCAATTGCCACTCGCTCGTTTTCATCCGTGGCATCATCCGGCGAGGGAACGCTCGCCGACAGCGGAAGGCCTTGACCGGGGTTAGTTCCCCAGGTTACGAACGGCGACAACGTCGAGGCATCAATAACCACTTCGGTGTCGAACGTCGCGTCGGAATCAGTAGCCAGAGTCTTCCAGTAGGAGACAGCGTCTTCCCACTGTTGTCCCTCGGGTGCGTGAGGGCGCCCCTCGACGTAGTCGAAGGTGACCTGATCGGGCGCGATCATGCCGGCGCGAGCTCCGGCCTCGATCGACATATTGCACAGGGTCATGCGACCCTCCATCGATAGGTTCTCAATGGCTTCGCCGCGGTACTCAATCACGTGACCCTGGCCGCCTCCGGTACCAATCTTGGCGATGATGGCCAAGATCAGATCCTTAGCACCCACACCCGGGGGCAGTGCCCCCTCGACGGTAATCGCCATAGTTTTGAACGGGCGCAGTGGCAGCGTCTGTGTGGCCAAGACATGCTCGACCTCGCTCGTTCCGATCCCGAAGGCAAGCGCACCAAAAGCACCGTGCGTTGAGGTGTGGGAATCACCACAAACGATCGTCATTCCCGGTTGCGTGATACCCAATTGGGGACCGACGACGTGCACGATGCCCTGTTCTACGCTCCCTAGGGGGTAGAGCGGAACGCCGAACTCTTGAGTATTGGAGCGTAAGGCTTCAATCTGAGCTCGAGAAACCGGATCCGCAATGGGCTTGTCGATATCAACGGTCGGCACGTTGTGGTCCTCGGTGGCCAAGGTCAAATCGGTGCGGCGAACCGGACGCCCAGCCGCTCGAAGCGCATCGAAGGCCTGCGGACTGGTGACCTCGTGGGTCAGATGCATATCAATGTACAAAAGGTCCGGCTCACCCTCGGCACGTCGCACCACGTGCGCGTCCCATACCTTTTCTGCCAAAGTCTGAGCCATTCTCTGCCTCCTGTTGATGTGACACCTGGTCTATCCACTCGCGCAGGCAAGACTAGTCCCATGGTCGAACTCAGCAGCGACCTGGCGGTAAGTGACGGGTGACACAAAAACGTGAGGCCGGATCATTGCGATCCGGCCTCACGTGCACTGTGGTAGCCCCGACGGGATTCGAACCCGCGCTACCGCCTTGAGAGGGCGGCGTGCTAGGCCGCTACACAACGGGGCCGCGTGTGACCAGCCCGCTGATGCTATCGGGTGGGGATCACAAACGCTGAACGCACCGCTGTGAAACTTCGTGACGAGTGCGTATCGCTGGGGTACCAGGACTCGAACCTAGACTAACTGGACCAGAACCAGTTGGGCTGCCAATTACCCCATACCCCATGGGTTGTAAACAACTATCGAGTATAGCCCGAACAAACAGCACGGTGAAACCGGCGTCGGATGACGGTGCGTTCGGGTCAGCCGATCTGTAGTCGAGCGTTGCGCATGCGGCCAAGACACCGCTCACGTCCGAGAATCTCCATCGATTCAAACAGCGGCGGCGAAACACGCCTACCGGTCACCGCAATGCGTATCGGCGTGAAGGCATGTTTGGGCTTGAGGCCTAGGCCCTCGACCACCTGGGCGCGCAGTTGACCTTGGATGGCCTCGGTGTCCCATTCGGTGAGTTGCTCAAGGGCCTGGGTCGCGGTGTCGAGCACCTGCGCGGCTGAGTCGTCCAGATGCTCACGCTGGTCGGGCTCGATGGCAAAGTCCCCCTCGGCAAGGAGCAGGAAGCCCAGCATTCCTACGGCCTGGGTCAACACCTCAAGCCGCTCGGCGATAAGCGGTACGGCCTGCACAAGTACCTCGCGCTGCCCATCGGTCATGGGCTGTGCGATCAAGCCAGCCTCGGACAAGTAGGGCATGAGTCGAATGATGAGCTCATCATGACTGAGATGGCGAATCCAATCAGCGTTGATAGCCGTGCATTTCTTGATATCAAATCGGGCCGGACTCGCATTGACGCGATCGATGGAAAAAAGCGATGCCATCTCGGCTAGCGAAAAGAACTCGCGATCCTCCCCCGGTGACCAGCCAAGTAGCGCCAGATAGTTCAACAGCCCCTCGGGCAGGTAGCCGGTCTCGCGATACATCAACAGGGACGATTCAGGATCTCGCTTGGATAGCTTTCGGTTACCTTCGCCCATGACGTAAGGCAGGTGGCCAAAGGCTGGTGTCAGACCAGAACCAACCCCGATATCTGCAAGTGCGGAATGCATGGCGATTTGCCGCGGCGTGGACGACAGCAGGTCTTCACCGCGAAGCACGTGCGTAACGTGCATGAGCGAATCGTCAAGAGGATTCACCAGTGGGTACAGCGGATCGCCATTGGCCCGCATAATGACGTAGTCGGGCACGAACTCTGGGCGGAACGACAACGGCCCGCGCACCAGATCATCCCAGGTAATTTCCTCATCCGGCATCGCAAAGCGAAGCACCGATGTACGACCGCTCGCGCGGTGAGCACCGATTTGCGCAGTGCTCAAGTGCCGACAGATGCGGCTGTAACCGGGCGCTCGATTCTGCGACCGAGCACGTTCTCGATCGGCCTCGAGTTCCTCAGGCGTGCAAAAACACTCATACACATGCCCAGCCGCCAATAGACGCTGTGCCACATCGGTATAGATCTCTCGCCGCTCCGACTGGCGATAGGGCCCATAGGGGCCACCCACTTCCGGGCCTTCATCCCACGTAAGCCCAAGCCAATCCATCGAATCAAGAAGTTGCTCATAAGACGCGTCCGAATCACGCGAGGCGTCAGTGTCTTCAATTCGAAAAATAAATGTGCCCTGGTGATGGCGGGCAAAGGCCCAGTTGAACAGCGCTGTTCGGATCATGCCCACATGGGGATTGCCCGTTGGCGAAGGACAAAATCGCACGCGGACCGTAGATGCGTTCGTATCGGGCATCACCATGGCCGGTCACCCGCATCCGCCTTGACCGGATTGGACAACTGCCCGATGCCATCGACAGCCACGGTGACCGAGTCACCGTCATGGATACCGGCCACGCCCGCAGGGGTACCGGTCAAGATCACATCGCCGGGCAGCAACGTCATGACGGTGGAAATGAAGGCGACCAACGTCGGTACATCTCGCACCATGGTGCGCGTACTGGCGTGCTGAGCTTCCACGCCGTTGATAGCGCTCCAAATCTCAACATCGGTGACATCGATGTCGGTGTTGATCCACGGTCCAAGCGGGCAAAACGTGTCATACCCCTTGGCTCGACCCCATTGCTGATCGGAGCGTTGCTGGTCTCGTGCCGTGACATCGTTGGCAACGGTGTAACCCAAAATCACGTCGGCCGCCTTTTCGCGTGGGACGTTACGACACATTCGCCCCACCACCACGGCAAGCTCGGCCTCCAACTCCACCTCTTTGGATGAAGGTGGCAGCACAATCGGAACCCCTGGCCCGATGACGGCGGTGTTGGGCTTGAAAAAGATCATCGGTTCGCCGGGTACCTCACCCCCCATCTCTGCGGCATGAGCGGCGTAGTTCTTCCCGACCGCAACGATTTTGCTCGGCAGAATCGGAGCCAACATGCGCACCTGCGCCGCCGGAAGCGTGCGACCAGTCAGCGTGATGCCGCCAAAGGGATGCGCATCAATGAGCGACACAGTCGCCCCAGGCTCCAATTGGCCCGTAGCACCCACGCCGTCAACAGCAGCAAAAACAACCTCATCGCCCATCGCGACGCGAGTAATCAACACGATCGAACCCTATCTCTTACCCTTTCTGACAAGGGCATAGGTGATGGCATCTTCCAGGGCCCGCCATGATGCTGCGATCACGTTTTCATGAACACCGACGGTGCTCCAGGTGGCATCCCCATCAGTACTACCGATCAACACTCGCGTGACCGAATCTGTCCCACGCGCGTTGTCGAGTAACCGCACCTTGTAATCGATCAGGCTCACCCCAGCCAATTGCGGCAACAGACCCACCACCGCTTGACGCAACGCTCGGTCTAGGGCGTTGACCGGCCCGTTGCCTTCTGCGGTGGCGATCACCCGTTCACCCCCAGCGTGAATTTTGACGGTGGCTTCACTCACGACATTTCCGGCAGCGTCTTGGTCAACGATCGTGCGCCACGACTCCACCGTGAACGGCTGCGGGACCCCCGTGTCGGATTCGGCGAGTAGCAGTAGTTCAAAGGACGCATCGGCCGCTTCAAAAGTCCAGCCCTTGGCCTCCAAGTCCTTCACACGCGAGACCACTCGACCCAATAGTTCCGGATCGCCGGACACGTCATGACCCAACTCCTGGCTCTTTAACTCCACCGAGGCACGCCCGGCCATTTCCGTGATCAACACGCGTTGGCTATTGCCGACCAAGGTGGGGTCCATGTGGTTGTACAGATCGGCGGACACCTTGAGCGCGCTCGCGTGCAGTCCAGCCTTGTGAGCGAAAGCAGAGACTCCGGCGAAAGGCTGATGAGTGTCGGGCGTGATGTTGGCGATTTCGGCAATAGCGTGCGAGACGCGCATCGTTTCGCGCAGGTGTCCTATCGGCAACACCTCGAGCCCGAGTTTGAGTTCAAGATTCGACACCACCGCAAACAAGTCAGCGTTTCCCGTGCGTTCGCCATAGCCGTTAGCCGTGCACTGCACATGCGTAACTCCGGCTTCGACGGCGGTCAGCGTATTCGCCACAGCACAGCCGGTGTCATCTTGGCAGTGAATCCCAAGTCTCATCGAGGTGCGATCGCGCACTTCGCTGATTACACGCTGAATTCCACTCGGCAGCATCCCTCCATTGGTGTCGCACAGCACTCCGACGTCGGCTCCTGCTTGTGCGGCCGCGTCAAGAACAGCAACGCCATAGTCAGAGTCGTTAGCGAATCCGTCAAAGAAGTGTTCAAGGTCAACAAAGACGCGTCGATCACGGGCCACCAAATAGGCCACGGTGTCGGCAACCATCTGCAGGTTTTCATCCAAGGACGTGTGCAGAGCTTCAATGACATGGCGCACGTCAGATTTCGCGACGAGCGTCACTACCGGGGCACCTGAGTCAATCAGGGCCCGCACCTGCGCATCATCGGCCACCGCCACCCCGGCTTTGCGAGTCGCACCGAAGGCGACCAGTTGCGCAGATCGAAGGGTCAATTCCTGGCGAGCACGGGCGAAGAACTCCGTATCCTTCGGCATGGCACCGGGCCAACCACCCTCAATGAACCCCACGCCGTAGCCATCCAACAGTGTGGCTACGGCGAGTTTGTCGGCCACCGAATAAGCAATCCCTTCACGTTGTGCGCCATCACGCAGAGTCGTGTCAAAGACGTGAAAGTCATCACCCAGGGGCGACGTCAATAGCTTCTGAGGGGCCGTACCTGTGTCATCGTTCATGTCAGTGCATTCCTTTACTCGATTACGTTGTCAGCACATAAAAAAGCCCCCCGCGAAAAGCGAGAGGCTGCGCACCGAGCTACCCGTTTGGGCAGTGCCGGTGCGCTAAATAATGATGATCGTGCGGTGGCGGTTATGGCATAGAGACATCATCACCTCTTCACCATACATCGGCTATGCCAACCGGTACAGCCAATTGTGACGATCGGGAACTTCTCCGGTTTGAATTCCCAGGAGCTCTTCGCGCAACAGCATGGTGATAGGGCCTGCTTGACCATCACCAATGGTCCAGTCACCCTTGGCTGAACGTGCCTGGCCAACCGGAGTGACAACTGCGGCCGTGCCACAGGCGAACACCTCGGTGATCGCCCCCGAGGCGCAGTCATCGCGCCACTGTTGGGCACTAATCCGGCCCTCTTCGGCCTGCATGCCCAAATCACGAGCGAGGGTTAGCAGCGAAGCGCGGGTGACTCCTGGCAGCAGCGCCCCGGTGAGTTCCGGGGTCATGATCCGCGCGGTCGGGCCGCTGCCGTAAACGAAGTAGAGGTTCATGCCGCCCATCTCTTCGATCCACTGCCGCTCCACCGCATCGAGCCACACCACCTGGTCACAGCCGTGCTCGGCGGCCTGGGCCTGAGCAACGAGTGAGGCGGCATAGTTTCCCGCGCACTTGGCCTCACCTGTGCCACCGGGAGCGGCGCGCACGTATTCCTGCGATAGCCACACTGACACGGGCTCAATGCCGCCGGAAAAATACGCTCCGGCTGGTGATGCGATCAGCAGATACTCGTACGCGTTGGCCGGACGTACCCCAAGCCCCACTTCTGTGGAGAACATGAACGGCCGCAAATACAGCGAGCATTCTTCGGCAACAGGCACCCAAGCTTCATCGATGCGAACAAGGGCCTCCAGGCTGGACAAGAACAAGGGAATCGGCAACGGGGCCATGGCCAAGCGACGTGCACTGTTTTGGAACCTCTCGGCATTCGCATGCGGTCGAAATGTCCATACTGATCCATCCGCATGCCGGTACGCCTTGAGACCCTCGAAGATCGCCTGTCCGTAGTGAATGAAATTCGTCGCCGGATCTAACGACAGCGGGGCGTAAGCGACCACCTCGGCATCACGCCAGCCATCGGCTTGGGTCCACTGCGCACGCACCATGTGGTCGGTGAAGTAACGACCGAATCCTGGCTCGGCCAAGATCGCAGCCCGCTCTTGCGCGCTACGCGGAGAACTAGAGGCGTTCACGGCAATCGGCCACGATTCGTCGGGCAAACTTGCACTCGCCGGCGTAGCCACAGGCTGGGTTGAGGTCATGGCCTGACGTTACCGGGCGGCCGCAGCCGTAGCCAGAGCGTCGCCAATTTGCTCAGTGCTTCGCGTTGGCATACCCCCACGACCAGCCAGATCCGCTGCGATTGCGGCATCGATCCGCGCTGCCGTTTCTGATTCGCCCACAAAGTCCAACAGCATGGCCAGACTGATCACGGTCGCCGTTGGGTCTGCCTTGCCCTGGCCAACGATGTCGGGTGCTGAACCGTGCACCGGTTCGAACATGCTCGGGTGCGCACGACTCGGATCGATGTTTCCGCTGGCGGCCAACCCGATGCCACCAGCAATTGCAGCTCCGATGTCGGTCAAAATGTCACCGAACAAGTTATCGGTGACCACAACGTCAAATCGCTCCGGTTGCGTCAGAAAGAACATAGACGCCGCATCAACGTGGAGGTAATCGGTCTCGATCTCGGGGAACTGCTCAGCTACCTGATTGAAGACACGCTGCCATAAGCCACCCGAATACACGAGCACGTTGGTTTTATGGACGAGGGTTACCTTGCCTCGACGGCGACCGGCCCGCTCGAAGGCATCACGCACAATGCGCTCTACCCCGAAGGCGGTGTTGAGACTCTCTTCGGTGGCGATCTCATGCGGTGTTCCCACGCGCAGATTCCCGCCGGCACCCACGTAAGGACCCTCTGTTCCCTCCCGGCACACCACAAAATCAATGTCGGCAGATGTCTTGCCGCGAAGCGGGGTCTCCACACCGGGATACAAACGAACCGGTCGGAGGTTGACATGGTGGTCCAGGGCGAATCTCAAAGGCAGCAGGACGCCACGCTCCAAGACACCGGGCGGAACTGTGGGATCGCCAATCGCGCCCAGCAAGATGGCATCGAATTGCTCAAGTTCGGTCAGCACCGATGCTGGGAGGGTCTCGCCAGTGCGGTGATACAGCCGCGCGCCAAGGTCGTACTCCTGTGTTTGCACATTGAGATCCCCGCTCACGGCCGCGAGCACCTTCATCGCTTCGGCGACGACCTCAACGCCAATGCCATCACCGGGAATCAAGGCCAAATTCAATGAGCGTGACATGGTCGCTCAGGGTAGTCGGCCCCAGCATCAACCAGCATGCAGCCCCCACCAGGACGCGAAGGCCCGTGATAACGTACCTACGTGCAGACAACCCTCCTCCTTGGTTGCCGCGACGAGGCCTAACGACCGGCCCACTCGTCGCGGGTCGTTCCATGCGCCGGTCAGCATCCCCTGACCGCCAATTGCACCCGTGGCCACATGGCGCAGAGTGTAAATCTGGAACAACTCGGAGTTGATTGCAATGACCTCTTCCAACAACACCCAGCAGGCTTCCCGCATGCCATGGCAGCGCTACTCGCCATTCATCCCGGTTGCGCTCGCGGATCGAACGTGGCCCGACAAGGTCATCACCCAGGCACCACGCTGGTGCGCCGTGGATCTACGCGATGGCAATCAGGCACTGATCGACCCCATGACCCCCGACCGCAAGCGGCGCATGTTCGAGCTGCTTGTTTCGATGGGATACAAGGAAATCGAAGTCGGGTTCCCGTCTGCATCGCAAACAGATTTTGATTTTGTTCGCATGCTTATTGAAGAGAATCTGATTCCTGACGATGTCGTGATTCAGGTTCTGACGCAGTCACGAGAACACTTGATTGAACGCACCTTCGAAGCGATTCATGGTGCCCGACAAGCCATCGTGCATCTGTACAACTCAACTTCAACACTACAGAGACGTGTTGTGTTTGGTCTCGACCGGGAAGGCATTAAAGAGATCGCAGTTCATGGTGCGCAATTGTGCATGAAGTACGCCGAACAAATTTCCGACATCACGGATGTCTTCTTCGAGTACTCCCCCGAGTCATACACCGGAACAGAGCTTGATTTCGCCGTAGAGATTTGTGACGCGGTCACGCAGGTCTGGCAACCCACGCCGGAACGCAAGGTCATTATCAACCTGCCCGCAACGGTCGAAATGGCAACGCCCAACGTGTATGCCGATTCCATCGAATGGATGAATCGCAACTTGGCAAGGCGTGACAGCATTGTGTTGAGTTTGCATCCGCACAACGATCGAGGCACGGCGGTGGCGGCCGCGGAATTGGGCTACCAAGCTGGCGCCGATCGCATCGAAGGCTGCCTGTTTGGCAACGGAGAGCGAACCGGCAACGTCTGCCTTGTCACACTCGGGATGAATCTGTTTAGCCAGGGAGTGGATCCGCAGATCAACTTTGCCGATATCGATGACATTCGCCGAACCGTTGAGTACTGCAATCAACTACCCGTGCACGAGCGTCATCCCTACGGCGGGGACCTGGTCTACACAGCCTTTTCCGGCTCACATCAAGACGCGATCAATAAAGGACTGCGCTCAATGGAGGCGGATGCGGCTGCCGCCGGAGTTGTGGTGGATGACTTCACCTGGGCTGTCCCGTACCTACCGATAGACCCGAAGGATGTTGGTCGCACCTACGAGGCTGTCATTCGCGTGAATTCACAATCGGGCAAAGGTGGCGTTGCTTACATCATGCGCACCGAGCACCGCCTAGAACTTCCGCGTCGACTACAAATTGAGTTCTCTCATGTGGTGCAGCAGCAGACCGATGACGAAGGTGGCGAGGTTACCGCCGATGCCATGTGGTCTGCCTTCAGCGATGAGTACCTCCCCGATCCGCAGGCAGCCTGGGGACGTTTCGAGCTCATGGCCGTCTCGCAAAATTCCGAGGTTGATGGGGACACCGAGATTGTTGCCGTGATGACCGATCACGCTCGTCAGATCGAACTCAACGGACGAGGTAACGGCCCTATCGCTGCGTTTTGTGATGCGCTCAAGGCGATTGATGTGGATGTTCGCGTCCTTGACTACGCCGAACACGCCATGAGTGCCGGAGGCGATGCGGTAGCAGCCTCGTATTGCGAATGCGCCGTGGGTGACAGGGTGCTGTGGGGCGTGGGAATCGATGCATCGATCACCACGTCATCGCTTAAGGCGATCGTCAGCGCGGTTAATCGATCACTGCGCGCAGCGGACTAGTCGAGATCGGGCCGCACCGCGATCACACAATGTCCACTGCACGACCTGAGTGCGCGCCGATCTTGGTAACGATGGCGTCGAGAACCTCTACCGGGGCAGCGGTATCGATCGTCAACACGATCAAAGCATGGCCACCTGCGTCGTCCCGGCTGACCTGCATGCCACCGATGTTGATGCCCGCCTCTCCCAGCACCTGGCCGACCGTACCCACCATGCCCGGACGATCGTGGTAGCGGAAGAACACCATGTGATCACTGATCGGCACGTCAACGTCAAACGCATCAACCTCGACGAGTTTTTCGACATGGCGAGCACCCGTGACGGTTCCGGCCACACTCACGATGGATCCGTCAGTCTGCGTAAGACGTACCCGAACGAGGTTGCGATGGTCGGGGCTTTCCGAATCCGTGACCAGGGCCACTTCAACCCCACGCTGGGCAGCCAGGACCGGGGCGTTGACGAATGACACCGGGTCGTGGACCAGTCCGGAAAACACGCCCTTCAGCGCAGCCAACTCAACGACCCGAACATCCATATCGGCTACCTCGCCGCGCACCTCAATGTCGATGCGTTCGACCGCACCTTCAATCAGGCCGCTCACCACGTTGCCCAGGTGCTCGGCTAGCGGGAGTAGCGGTCGAATCGGTTCGGCCACCGCGCCACCTTGCACGTTGACGGCATCCGGCACGAGTTCGCCGGCCAGGGCTAATCGCACCGAACGCGCTACGGCGATTCCTGCCTTTTCCTGGGCCTCATCTGTCGATGCACCCAGGTGCGGTGTAGCGACAACATTCTCGAGGCCGAACAGCGGTGAATCGGTGCACGGTTCGCTGGCATAAACATCAAGTCCAGCGCCAGCAACACGCCCCTCAGACATAGCTGTAAACAGTGCCGCTTCATCAATGATGCCGCCGCGCGCAGCATTGATAATGTGCACGGTTGGCTTCACCAAGCGAAGTTGCTCCGCACCAATCAGGTTGACTGTTTCGGGAGTCTTGGGCAGGTGCACGGTGATGAAATCCGACTGCGCCAAGAGCTCATCGAGGGTCACGAGTCGGACACCAATTTGCGCGGCTCGCGCCGGCTGCACGTAAGGGTCATAGGCGATCAGGCGCACGCCAAAGGCACTCAAGCGCTGCGCCACCAGCACACCGATTCGGCCGAGTCCCACAACGCCAACGGTCTTCTCAGTGAGTTCAACCCCGGTGTACTTGGAGCGCTTCCACTGGCCTGCTTTCAGCGCCTCGTTTGCCGGCACGATATTGCGGGCACTGGCCAGCAGAAGTCCCACCGCAAGCTCAGCGGCACTGACAATATTCGACGTCGGAGCGTTGACGACCATGACACCGGCTTGTGTCGCCGCTTTGACGTCTACGTTGTCCAGGCCGACACCGGCTCGGGCCACCACCTTCAAAGAACCAGCCGCCGCCAGCGCCTCAGCGTCAACCTTGGTCGCCGAGCGCACCAAGATCGCATCCACATCCGCTATGGCCGGCAACAGTTGTGCGCGATCGGCACCATCACAATGTCTGATCTCAAAGTCGGGGCCCAACGCCTCGACAGTTGCCGGGGATAGCTCTTCAGCAATCAGGACTACGGGCTTGGGCACAGCACACCTCTCACAGATCACTTCGATGACCAACTCCAGCGAAACGAAAGTCTAGCGACTCACGCTCAGGCCGCCTCGCGCGCTACGGCCCAGGTGCACCTAGGGCTGCGAACCCCGCCCGCGAATCTTCTTGCGCCACGCAGTGAAGGACTGAATGGGCCCAGCGTGGGGCTGGGTGAGCCACGGCCACGGATGCACACGGGTGATGTCTAGGACCCCGGCACGCCCGCGCCAGCCGGGTACCGGGGCGAAGGTCGTGGCGACGGGCTCGTTGAGCCACTGTGCGTTCGGGTCCCCTCGCCACACGTGCAATTCCCGCCGGCCACTCAAGTCAGCCAAGCACTCCGCGAGAAACCGTGCGCGGTTGGGCGATAGGCGTAGCCGTCGCAGAAGCGGCACATCCCACATGAAATGAACGGGCAGATCAGGGTGGGCCGACATCGCTGGGTCATCATCACCGAGTGATTCGGCCGTGATCCAAACGGCCTTAGGTTCTCGGGCATCGACCATCTGCGTCGCCGTTGGGCCCATCGTGTGCCCAAGATCAAAATCCTGGCGCAAGCGAGGGTCAACATCGTCTCGGACAATCGCATCGCGATCATCCGGCCACTGCTCAATCGGGCAGGCGCTTTCCCACGCGCAAGTCCGACACAACTGGGGCGCACGCTTCTTGACCTGCCATTGAGAAAACCCGTAGGGCTTGCCAGTGAGAGCACCAGCGGTCCACTGCCAGCCGATGCGATTAGCCGCTCGCGAACCATCGAGCAATTGGGCGAAAAACAAATCCTCGCCCCGGCGCCAGTCCCAACCTAAACGCACGCTCCAATGCGAGGCCAGCCACATGCGCTGCTGATTGGTCAGCCAACCGGTCTCCTGCAATTCAGCCACCGCCTGATCGACGCAGGCCATACCCTCAGGCCAGCCATCCGACGCACCCACCGCCTGGTCTGGGAGTCGATATCGCATCGCATCACCCGTGGCGGTGCCCATCCTGGCGTAGAAATGCCGGGAGTACTCCTGCCAAAGGAGTTCTTGGCGAAAGGAAACCCGGTCTTGCTCGGACGCATCAGCGCACGACTGCCACACACGCTCGAGGGTGAGAAGCCCGTGGCGAATATATGGCGATAGTCGAGTCGCTCCGCGGCGATTCACAGGCAGCACTTCATTGCGAAAACGGGCGTAGCCGGTCAGCGACGTCAGCGCTAATGCTTGATCGGCAGCTTCCTGACCACCTCGTATCGGTTGCTGATCAACAGCTGAGGGTGGCGCATCCGGCCTCGCCAAGGGCCGGTCACTCTCGTGCTGAAAAAGATCACCCAGGTGCTCGGCTACCCAGTCGATGGCGGAGTCGAGGGATGGTGTCGGCAGATGCCGTTGATCCATGCCATATGCCATAGCCATGAGCCTATTTGCGATCGGGCGATTCCTCGCGACGAAGTTCGACCGCAAAGTCACCCTTGGTCGTCGAACCCTCCACGACCCTGCCACCTTGGCGCATCGTCACGAGCCCGCGAGCACTCAATCGTCGAACTGAACGTCGAACCTTCTCGCGAACGCTGGCGGCTGTTGTTAGGCCCGCGCTCACCACATGATCGTCGATGGATGTCATCGACTCGACTTGCTGGCGAGGTTGTGCAGCCAGGAACGCCAAGACGCAGTCGTCTAGCGCCCCATCAGCCCGCGTGCTTCCGGCGCGACAAGACCGCGAGCAGTAGCGCACGTTTTCCCAGTCCTTGGCCCACTTCTTGCGCCAGGTGATGAGCCGTCCGCATCGCAAACAGGACTTGCTGGCAGGCACAGACGAACCGGCGCCCATCGACTCGCGCTAGCGCGCCGCGGTGCCCTCAACGTAGTCGTCATCACCGGTATCAATCCAGCTCATCAGCCCACGCAACTCACGGCCGACGATTTCGATGGGGTGCTGCTCCGCCTCAGCCCGCATCTGCTTGAACTCCGGTGCTCCAGCGTGCTGATCGGCCATGAACCGCTCAGCGAAGGCACCGCTTTGAATATCAGCGAGCACCGCCTTCATGTTTTCCTTCACGCGGTCATCGACGACCCGCGGTCCAGACACGTAATCGCCGTATTCGGCGGTGTCCGACACACTCCAGCGCTGCTTGGCGATGCCGCCCTCGTACATCAGATCAACGATGAGTTTCAACTCATGGAGGCACTCGAAATACGCCACCTCAGGTTGATAGCCAGCTTCGACAAGCGTCTCGAAACCCTTCATGACCAGGGCGGATGCGCCACCGCACAAAATAGCCTGCTCACCAAACAGATCGGTTTCGGTCTCCTCGGTGAACGTCGTCTTGATGCCACCGGCTCGCAGGGCACCGATCGCACCTGCGTAGGAGAGCGCAAGGGGCCACGCTTGACCGCTGGCATCCTGCTCGACGGCCACGATCGCAGGCACTCCTCGACCAGCAACGTATTCGCGGCGCACCAGATGGCCAGGACCCTTGGGAGCCACCATGCACACGTCTACGAACGTTGGTGGCGTGATGTAACCGAATCGAATATTGAATCCATGGGCGAAGAAAAGAGCGTCGCCCTCCTGCAGATTCGCCTCGACGGACTCGGTGTAGAGACGCTGCTGGACCGGATCGGGCACGGTCATCATGATCAGGTCTGCTTCAGCGGCAGCGGTGGCAGGATCCACGACGCGCAGGCCCTCATCCTCAGCCCGTGCCCGACTCTTGGAGCCCTCGGGCAATCCGACCCGCACGTCAACGCCGGAATCGCGCAGATTCAGTGCGTGCGCATGGCCTTGGCTGCCATAGCCGAGAACGGCCACGACCCTGTTGGTGATGATCGAAAGATCGGCATCGGACTCATAAAACAACTCGGCCACGGGTACTCCTTAGTCTGATTGGTCTTCGGCAGATTAGCGTGCGCTCAAGCGCCGCGTTCGACGGGTCGCAAATTGCGATCGGTCATGGAGCGCCCACCGCGCGACAGGGCCACCACACCCGACTGCACGAGTTCTTTGATGCCGTACTGCTCAAGGGATCGCAGCAGGGCAGTGAGTTTGTCATTTTTGCCCGTTGCTTCAATCGTTACTGCGTCAAGGGCGACGTCGACGATTTTTGCCCGGAAGAGCTGAGCAATCTCAAGGATCTGAGATCGCGTGTGACTGTCGGCCTTGACCTTGATCAAGATGATCTGTCGTTGCACAGCCGAGTCTTCGTCGAGTTCAACGATCTTCAACACGTTGATGAGCTTGTTCAACTGTTTGGTGACCTGCTCGAGGGGTAACGACTCGACCGTCACGACCAACGTGATGCGTGAGATCTCTGGAGTCTCGGTCGGTCCAACCGCGAGCGATTCAATATTGAACCCACGACGGGAAAACAGGCTGGAGACGCGGGCCAGAACCCCCGGCTTGTCCTCGACCAATACAGACAGCGTGTGCCGACTCATCTCAATCCTCTCTTTCCCACTTCGGCGCCATTTCACGCGCCATCAGAATGTCGTCATTGCTGGTGCCAGCGGCAACCATGGGCCACACCATCGCATCTTTGTGGACGACAAAATCGATGACGACCGGAGCGTCGTTGAGCGCCAGAGCTTTCTCGATCGTGACGTCGATCTGGTCGGGGCTATCGCACTGGAGGCCGTAGCAACCGTAGGCTTCAGCAAGCTTGACGAAGTCGGGGAACCGATGAGAGTGCAGATCAGTTTCGGAATACCGCTCGTTGTAGAAGAGCGTCTGCCATTGGCGCACCATTCCCAAGCTCGAGTTGTTGATCAGGGCCACCTTGATGGGGATATTGTTGATAGTGCACGTTGCCAATTCTTGATTGGTCATTTGGAAACATCCATCACCGTCAATTGCCCACACAGTCGTGTCCGGAAGACCCACCTTGGCACCCATGGCAGCCGGCACGGAGTAACCCATCGTGCCCAGGCCCCCAGAGTTCAACCAGGTGCGGGGGTTTTCATAGTCAATGAACTGGGCTGCCCACATTTGATGCTGACCAACCCCGGAGGCGAAAACAGACTCAGGGCCCGAAAGTTTACCCAGGCGCTCAATCACCAACTGTGGTGAAAGGGAGCCGTCATCAGGCAGGTCATAGCCCAACGGGTACACGGTCTTCCAATGGCTCAACGTTGCCCACCATGCCTCGTAGTCGCCACGACGACCCGCTGCATACTCATCGGCCAAGGCCACCAGCAACTCGTCCATGAACTCACCCACATCGCCCACGATGGGTACATCGGCATATCGATTCTTGGAGATCTCAGCGGGGTCGATGTCTACGTGAATCACCGATGCGTCGGGTGCAAAGGAAGCCAAAGTGCCGGTCACCCGGTCATCAAAGCGCGCCCCGAGAGTGATCAACAGATCCGATTTTTGGAGGGCCCCCACAGCACTCACGGTGCCGTGCATGCCGGGCATGCCCAGGTGTTGAGGGTGTGAATCGGGAAACGCGCCGCGAGCCATCAGCGTCGTGACGACAGGAATTCCTGTCATCTCGGCCAGTCGCCGCAATTGCGGGGCTGCGTTGGCGCGGATAACACCACCACCCACGTATAGGACCGGGCGACGCGCGCCCACGATCAAGCGGGCCGCTTCACGCACCTGCTTGGCGTGGGGCTTGGTCACGGGGTGGTAGCCCGGTAGGTCTATCGACTCAGGCCAGCGAAAGGTCGTCATAGCCTGGAGAGCATCCTTGGAAATATCAACCAACACCGGGCCAGGACGACCAGTGCTGGCCAGGTGAAATGCCTCGGCGATCGCGCGTGGAATCTCGGCCGGATCAGTGACCAGGAAATTGTGTTTAGTGATGGGCATCGTGATGCCGCGAATATCAGCTTCCTGAAAAGCGTCGGTGCCAATCGCAGATGAGGGCACCTGACCGGTGATGGCCACCATCGGCACCGAATCCATGTGCGCATCGGCGATCGGAGTCACCAGATTGGTTGCACCGGGGCCAGAGGTTGCCATGCACACGCCGACGCGACCGGTGGCCGCGGCGTAGCCTTCGGCTGCATGCCCGGCCGCTTGCTCGTGGCGAACCAGCACGTGACGCACTTTCTTCGAATCCATCAGCGGGTCATACGCGGGCAGGATCGCCCCACCGGGAATACCGAATACGACATCGACATCGGCGTATTCGAGCGCCCGAATGAGGCTCGCTGCGCCGGTGAGTTGACCGGTAGTCGGGGAAGACTCAGGCTGGGTCATGGTCG